>DTZC01000251.1 GCA_012961565.1 Dehalococcoidia bacterium | reverse complement strand
GCTACTATGCTCTGTTTCCTGACCACCGATGCCAGTGTGGATGCTGCTTTCCTCCAACCCGCATTGCATGCAGCTATAGATTCCTCTTTCAATATGGTCACCATCAATGGAGACACCAGCCCCAGTGATATGGTGGTACTTCTAGCTAGTGGCTTGGCAAGCACCGAGACCATCAACGCCCATAACGGTGAAGTCTTCCAGAAAGCGCTGGAGGAGGTTTGCCTCCGCCTAGCTGAGTGCATTGCTAGAGATGGCGAAGGTGCCACCAAGCTCATAAAGGTTATTGTGGAAGGCGCTGTCACTGAAGTCGAAGCTCGCAAGGCAGCTCGCACCATTGCTAGCTCTCCCCTGGTGAAATCAGCCATGCACGGTAATGACCCCAACTGGGGACGTGTCTTAGCAGCACTTGGTAGAAGTGGTGCCAAAGTAGATGAGAGAAAACTAACCCTTTACCTGAATGGTTTTTGTGTCACCAAGCAGGGGCAACCAGTACCTTTCAACAAGCAAGAGGTGAGCAACAGCCTCGACAATACCGAGATATCCCTGAAACTCGAACTTAATCTTGGCACAGGCGATGCTACCGCCTGGGGATGTGACCTTTCTGAGGAATATGTTACCATTAACAGTGCTTATACAACCTAGGACTAGCCCGAGATAGAATCAAATGAATCCCTTGACCATCAAAATCGGTGGCAGCACCCTGGGACACAAGGACACCACCATTGAGGATTTAGTAACCCTCCAGAAAAAGGGGGTGCCACTGGTAGTAGTCCATGGCGGTGCCAATACAGTGACCAGCTGGCTTCGCCGGCTGGACATACCTACAAGCTTCATCCGGGGCTTAAGAATAACCGATTTGCAAACACTCGAGGTGGTTACAGCAGTTTTGGCTGGCTTGGTCAACAAAGAGCTGGTGTCAGCCATCTGGAAATTGGGGGGGAAAGCCATAGGTCTAAGCGGAGCAGACGGTGGACTAATCGTAGCCAGAAACAAAACGCCAGAGCTAGGATATACCGGAGAGGAGTTAGAGGTCGATGCTGCTTTGCTGCGCAGCCTATTAAGAGAAGGTTACATGCCAGTAGTCGCACCAGTAAGCCTTGGCTCTTTGGAGAGGGCAGACACGAAAACAAATTTACTCAACGTTAATGGTGATACTGTTGCTGGTGAAATTGCCGCAGCTCTGAGAGCAGAAAAGCTCATTTTTCTGACAGATGTCCCTGGGCTCTACGACAGTTCTGGAAACCTTATTCGCAAGCTGGCACCCAGTGAAGCCGAGGCACTCCTCACCTCGGGCGTAGCTTCGGGAGGCATGGCAGCAAAAATCGAGGCTTGCCTTATCGCTCTGACTACAGTCCCTGTGACGCGGATTATCGATGGCAGAGTGCCCCATGCCTTGATCAACGAGGTTGAGGGCAGAGACAATGGGACTACAATCGGATAGCAACATGGACGATTGGCAAGAGTTGGAACAAAAGCTGTTTATGCGGACAGTCAACCGTTTGCCGGTAACTCTGGTACAGGGGCAAGGTGTCCGTGTTTGGGACAGCAGCGGTAGAGAGTACCTCGATTTCGTCGGCGGCTGGGGAGTTAACAGCCTGGGACATTGCCATCCAGTAGTAGTCAGCGCACTAGCAAAGCAGGCACAAACTCTGATCCAAGCGTCCAACCAGTTCTACACCATACCACAGATACAGCTAGCTCAATTGCTGGTTGATAATAGCTGCCTTGACAGGGTCTTCTTTTGCAATAGCGGCGCCGAGGCTAACGAGGGAGCAATAAAATTGGCCCGTCGCTATGGTAAGCTTCACCTCAACGGAGCTTATGAGATTATTACCACCTACGGTTCCTTCCACGGTCGCACTCTGGCAACAGTGGCAGCCACAGGACAGGACAGATTTCAACAGCCTTACATTCCGCTCCCCGATGGTTTCGTTAACGTCAATTACGATGATATCGATGCAATCAAAGCAGTGACTACAAGTCGGACCTGTGCCGTGATGGTGGAGCCAATTCAAGGTGAAGGTGGTGTCAACGTGCCCGCCGATGACTATCTTAAACAGATGAGGGCTTGGTGTGACGCAAAGGGTATCCTGTTTATTCTTGACGAGATTCAGACCGGTATCGGTCGGATAGGCAGCCTTTTTGGTTACCAACAGTACGGGGTTGAGCCCGATATAATGACGCTGGCCAAGGGATTAGGTAGTGGGGTGCCTATCGGAGCCCTTCTATGCAAGGAGCGGGTTTCAGTCTTTGCCCCTGGTGAGCACGGTTCCACTTACGGTGGCAATCCCCTTGTTTGTGCTGCTAGCCTGGCAGTTCTAAAATTCATCATAGACAATGACCTGCCCGCAAAAGTTGAAGAGGTAGGACAATATTTCAAAGACAGGCTGCAGAAGCTTGCTTCGAAGTTCGAGTTCATCTCTGGAATAAGGGGGCGCGGACTGCTATTAGCCTTAGCTTTCAACGATGATATAGCTGAAGAGATAGTTCTAGCCTGTTTGAACAGGGGTCTCCTGGTCAATCGAGTTAAACCGGATGCTCTGCGCTTTATGCCACCTCTTGTTGTCACCAAGAGCGATATCGACGAGGCACTGGGTATTCTGGAAAAAGTCTTCCAACAGAGGATGCGGTAACCACAGACAAAACGCTCTCACTCATAAGCAGCCGCTTGG
>DTZC01000250.1 GCA_012961565.1 Dehalococcoidia bacterium | reverse complement strand
CATCGTTCACACCGTCTCCGGTCATAGCCACCACATGCCCTTTACGGGTCAGGGCTTCCACTATACGCAGTTTATGAGCTGGAGAGACACGTGCATAGACCTCTATTTTTTCTGCCAGCGCTTCGAGTTCGTCATCACTCATATTATCAATCTCAGCGCCGGTAAAAGCCACGCCTTCCTTAAGCAAGCCCAGTTCCTTGGCAATAGCCACGGCAGTCAACTTATGGTCACCGGTTATCATCACCGATTTGATTCCAGCCTGGTCACAAAGCCTCACCGCGTTCTTGACTTCCTCTCTGGGCGGGTCGATCATGCCCACAAGGCCAACAAAAACCATATTCTGTTCAACCTCTGTAGAGACACCTTTAGCCTGAGGTAAACGCTTATATGCCACCCCCAACACCCTCAGGGCATTGGCTGCCATCTCTTGGGCAACAGACAAAATTTCTTTTCTTTCTTCACAAGTCAGCTCTGATTCCTGTCCATTCTTGTAGAGATAACTGCAGGAACCCAGAATTACCTCGGGTGCCCCTTTAGAATAAGCAATATTGTCCTGCGGTGTTTGATGGACGGTGATCATCCTCTTCGTCTCAGATGAGAATGGCACCTCAGCAACACGTGGGAATTCATTGTTCAGGTGGTGCTGCCATAAACCTGCTTTTGCTGCCATTACTACCAGAGCTCCTTCGGTAGGATCGCCTTTAATTCTCCACGTGCCATCTACAGATGTTAGTGAGGTATCATTGCACAGGCTTCCTATATGGAGCAACCTCTGCAAGGCAGGATTTTTCTCCGGCTCTATGACTTTGCCGTCAAGATAAAATTCCCCCTCAGGCTCGTAGCCCACCCCGGTGACGTCGACGAGTTTACCGTCTACATAAATCTGGCGGACTGTCATCTGGTCCTGGGTTAACGTACCGGTTTTATCAGAACATATAAATGTGGTACAGCCGAGGGTCTCCACCGCAGGGAGCTTTCTCACCAGAGCATGACGTCTTACCATTCTCTGGACACCGAGAGCCAGTGATATAGTAACCACCGCAGGCAGGGCTTCAGGCACCGCTGCCACAGCCAAGCTCACCCCCCAGATGACCATCTCCAGAATTTCATGACCTCTGAAAACACCGAGTCCAGCTAGGACAAAACAGAGGGCTAAGGCACCGATACCGATCCATTTCCCTAACTGGTCGAGATAGACCTGGAGGGGAGTCCGCTCTTTCTCAACCTCCTGCAGCATGGTGGCAATTTTGCCGAACTCGGTAGCCATTCCGGTGGCGGTGATGACCGCTGTACCCCGACCGTAAACAACTGCCGTTCCGGCAAAGACCATATTCCTTCTATCACCTATACCTATGTCTCCCTCCAACGTTCCATCAGTCTTTTCCACAGGAGTTGATTCACCGGTCAGGGAAGCTTCATCAGTGCGCAAATTCACAGCTTCGATAAGGCGCCCATCTGCCGGTATACGGTCACCGGTCTTAAGGAGGACGATGTCCCCGGGAACCAGCTCACGAGCAGGGATTTCAACCTCCCTTCCGTCCCTCAACACTGATGTCAATGGTGCAGCCATCCTTTTCAGAGCCTCCATTGCCCGTTCCGCCCGGTATTCCTGCACAAAACCTAGACCAGCGGCGAAAAGGACGATAATGAAGATAACGATGGCATCAGCTATTTCACCCAGGACTGCTGATAGAGCAACAGCAACGAGGAGGATGATGATGAGAAAGCTCTTGAACTGTTCCAGGAAAATCTTCCACGCCGAGACTTTCTCCTTTTCAACCAGTTCATTGGAGCCAAACTCATCCAAGCGACGCTGGGCCTCTTCTTGGCTTAGACCACGACGACTCGAGTTCAAAGAGGTTAAGACTTCCGTGATTTCCAGGCTATGCCAGTCCCTGCTCATGTTCATGATTGCTCAGTGTAAAATTCTAGCTAAATAGGGGTACCAACATCAGCATAGCTCCGCCGGCAACAACCGAGGCGATTTGGCCAGCAGTGTTAGCCCCAGCAGCGTGCATCAATAAATGGTTATGTGGGTTTTCCTGCAAGCCTACCTTCTGCACCACCCTGGCTGACATGGGAAACGCTGATATACCCGCAGCACCTATCAAAGGATTAATTTTGTGCCTAGATAGCACGTACATTATCTTACCAAAGATGACGCCAGCCGCTGTATCCAGCGTAAAAGCAGCGATGCCCATAACGAAAATCAATACAGTTTCAGGCTTGAGAAACTGGGAAGCTATCATCATCCCACCCACAGTAAGACCTAGCAGGATGGTCACAATGTTCGCCAGTTCGTTTTGAGCTGCTGCAGAAAGCCGCTCTACCACACCACACTCACGAAGTAGATTGCCAAACATGAGGCAACCGATAAGCGGTGTTGCTTTCGGAGCTATCATACTCACCACCAGAACAGTTGCTATAGGGAAGATAATTTTTGTCTTTTGCGCCACCTTCTTAACCTTGATGGGCATCTCTAGGCACCTCTCTTCTTTTGTGGTAAGCCATCTCATTATCGGCGGCTGGATGATGGGTACCAGCGCCATATAGGAATAAGCCGCTACCACAATAGGTGCCGCATACTTGGACTCAAGCATAGTTGACACATAGATTGAAGTTGGACCATCAGCAGAGCCGATTATGCCGATGGAAGCAGCGTCCTTAAGGCTAAAGTCCATGATACGAAGCCAGCCATCACCGAAAAGGTAAGCTAAGAAAAAGGTGCCAAAGATACCAAACTGGGCGGCAGCACCAAGAAGGATGGTATATGGTCTTTCCAAGAAAGGACCGAAGTCAATCATGGCTCCGATGCCAATAAATATGAGAAGCGGGAACAGCTCAGTCTCAATGCCCGCTTTTCTCAAAACAGCAAGAAGACCCCCCTCCTCGACCATACCACCAAGCGGTATATTGGCAAGCAGAATTCCAGTACCAATAGGTATCAACAAAACTGGCTCTACATTCTTGGCAATCCCCAAGTAAATGAGGAGCCCACCGATAACCAGCATTACCAGTATCTGCCAGTCAAGGTTGAGGAGGCCAAGGAACTCACTCGCGGCTATGTCCAATGGTTAATCAGACTCCTCCGGTTTTATCAGTTTGTTGAGCAAGGTCATCACACCAAGTAGTATTCCCAGCACAGCAAAGATAATGAGCATTCCCAGAAAGACTATCCACAATGCATTCAACATTTTAGTGCCTCAAAAGGGTGACCTCCTGCCTTCTGCTCTCAGACAGTCTGCATGAACAGACTATAAGTTGAAATGATACCACAGCCCACTTTTTCTTGTAAAATATAAATTTAAGTGAGACTGTTTACTAATGTAGCTGTAAGGCTTTAGCCAGCCCTTATTTTTGCCTG
>DTZC01000249.1 GCA_012961565.1 Dehalococcoidia bacterium | reverse complement strand
TTAGCAGCTTGAGGGCGATTGCCACCAGCAGGGTGCTCAAGCCGGCGAGGCCCAGAACAGCTAGTAGGACAATAGCTGTGTTGTCCTGGGCCAGGCCATTTATCCAGTCAGGCAGGTGCTTTATCACCTCTGCCACCACCCCTTATCTCCTGGGGTGGTGTCCTCACCGGGGCTAGATCCCCTGAATTGTGCCGGTGCCGCAAATATGGCAGGTGGCTAAACGATGCAGAGGGGGTATACCTACCTTCTTTCTGCTGGTGCCGCCGCATCTGCCGCACCATTCATCGTCGGGTTGCATCCTGACCTTGCCGGTGCCGCCGCATCCCCGGCACCTTACCACCTGACTTCGTTCAGGCATTCTTTCCACCTCCTCACCTTTGTCTCTTAACCTAGGCTTTGATTCTAGACTGTGAAATCGTATTAACGCCCGAACCATTTCCATTATCACTCAGTTTTCTGAAGCCGATCACTTTGTTCTTTTTGTTTCGCCGGGATAGGACATTCTTCACCTCCTCCACGTCGAATTTGCAATGGCCCAGCTCATTGCAGCCAGGACGGTGTTTATGTTCGATAGCAAGGCTATAGGCGAGTTCCTGGATTTGGGCTGGAGTGTAGCCTTCCGTCCATCTTGCCAGATAGTCTTGGGCATCTTCATCCATTGGTATTCTCTGTGATAGGGATTGAATGAACTCCTTTCGCTGTTCTAGTGAGGGTGGTAGCAGTTGTATGATGCGGTCGAACCGGGAAGGTCGCTCCCTCAAGGCTTTGTCCAGCGTTTCCAGCGAGTTTGCAGTGGCGACAGTCACCACCCGGTCACATTCCTCCACTCCATCGAGCGCCTTAAGCAGGGTGAATAGTCCTTCCCCTCTACAGTAGTTGGACTCTTCCCGGTCCTGTCCCACTAGGTCAATATCCTCGATGAACACTATACTTGGTGCCAGGTCCTGGGCTAGCTCATAAAGATTGTAGATGTAGGTGCTATCGCCTAGAGCACCTTGGTAAGCCACGATGCAAGTAATCTCGGGGCTGTGATTTATCAGCGTTTTGCATATAAGCGTCTTGCCCGTGCCCGGTTCACCGACCAGTATGACGCCTCTTTTAGGAGGTATGCCGTACCCGGCGAGTTCTGGGAGTCTGTTCAGGAAGCCAACAGTGTTGGCTTGGATGTCGTATTTCACAGTGGAGTCCAGCGTCAGGTCATCCCAATTCTTTGACGGCAGTTTCAGAAAGCGGATGTGTCTGGCGAACTCTAGCTTCTTACCTTGGTACATATTCTGCCCCTGAGCGGTCTCATCAACGCCTTGAGCGAAGCTGTACGCTTCCTTCTTGCTGCGGCTGAGCATCACCAGTGAAGCCTCTTGCATTGGTATGACTCTGATGCAAGCCACCACGCGACTATTCCTTTTTTGTAGCAGTAAATAGCCGTAACACAGGACACTTTCATGTCTGCCATAGTCTGTGTTTACGCTGGTGTAACGCGGCACACGCCCACTTAACCCGGTGACGTTGGCAATTCGCCAGCCTGCGGACTCGATGTATCTTTGCAGTGCCCAGGCTAACAAGTCACCATAGTATGCAGGTCGGGTGAGCGCTGCCTGTATTTGCTTCTGTGTGCCCAGAAACTGGGCAATGAAGTTATTGTTCTTTTGGCTGCTGTCCTCGGGAACCACGCAGAGCTCGTCGTAGAACCCGCAACTTTCCAGGAGCTCCTCCAACTCCTCGTCCATTATGCTTGTATCACCTCCTTTGAAAATCGAGTCACAACGTCAATGCTAACATGGGTCAGTGACAACGTTTTGTCATTGTTGGGAAAGAGGTAGCCACTGGCTCAGCGACCGGTGTTTTTTTGAGCTTTCCTTGTTGCTTGACATCGGTGTTATAATTTACCTGAAGCTAGATATTTCGCATGAGAAGGCGATGAGACGTGGTGGCAAAGAATATGACCGCCTGGCACGCTTGCAGCGCTTGATCTATATTCTCAATCAAAACCCTGGTGGCATAGGCCCTGAAGAGTTAGCTAGACAGTGTGGAGTCACTGTAAGACAAATATATCGAGACCGCAAAGCCTTAGAAGACCAATTGAATGTCCCTGTCTGGGCGGGGAGGGGTAAGTGGGGTATAGAGCCTGGTCTATATCTGCCGCCTATCTCATTCACCACTCCAGAGGCAATGACCGTGTTTCTGGCATCAAGGCTATTGCTTGCTTATAGCAACGCCTACAATCCCAGCATTGTTTCCACTCTTACCAAGCTGAATTCGGTGGTCCCCGGCCCGTTGAGAGATCAGATACGGAAGACAATCGAGTGGATGGAAAAGCAGAGGAGAGATGCCGTTTTTGTACACACGCTGGAAACGCTTGCCCGAGCCTGGATTGAGGGACGCCGGGTGAAGATTCTATACTGGGCACTGGATGACAGGATACCCAAAGAGCGCATAATAGAGCCATACTTTATCCAACCGGCAGCGTGGGAGCATGCCAACTATGTTATCGCTCACTGCAGCCTTGCCGACGCTATCCGGGTTTTCAAGGTAGAACGCATCGAGCGAATACAATTGCTGGATGAGCATTACAGCATCCCAGCAGAGTTTGATGCCAATGAGTATCTGAGTCCGGCCTGGGGCATCACGGTACGAGATGAAATTGAAACTGTGAAGTTGAAGTTTGCCCCGGAGCTGGCTATGATAGCTGAGGAGACCATATGGCACCCCTCCCAGGTCACGAAACTGCAACCTGATGGCTCGGCGCTAGTCACCATGAGACTGGCTATCAACATACAGTTACAGGCTTTCATACTCGGCTGGGGGGAGAAAGTGGAGGTGCTGGAACCGGAAAGCCTCCGTAAGGATATTGTTCATACAGCGCGCAGGATGTTGGAAATGTACAGGGCAAAGTAGCTTCTGCCATGCAGAGACTGTCGTTGCTGTATAGCAGGTTGAAATTTGAGGAAGGCAGCCA
>DTZC01000248.1 GCA_012961565.1 Dehalococcoidia bacterium | reverse complement strand
CCCATCAGCTCCACCATCGTGGACAAAAGTAAAACTAAGACCTTTGAGAAAATCTTCCCGCTGGTCTTTTGAGGCAGGTCAACAGCCGCGCCGTCAGAGCCTTCAAGACCGTGGGGGTTTGTCTTTGAGCTTCTCCCGTAGGTCTGGCTCTGCTAGTCTTTCCCTGCAATTAGCTCACTGTCCTCACAGCCATCTGAGAGAATTCGGTTAGGCAATCAGACGAGACCGCGTAAGCGATGGAGCACATCTTGGTGAAGCCATCAAAGAGGACTTCAAGGTCTTCCTGGCGTGAGATTACCTTCGTTTCCACCTGCCCTACGCCATGGAAAGAGCTACTCTACAACGCAGCCTGACCTTTCACTTTAATATCCGTTCCGTGATCACCTGTTCAATTTTCTTACTGTCAAATCCTCCCCTCTCATCCGTCACAATCAGGCGGTCCGTGAAACCATGCTTTTCGTACCAACTGCGGCGGCGATCCCACCACCACGCATATTGCGGGTCCTCAAGCATGCCTAAGTGTTCCCAATAAAGCTCCGAAGGGCCGTAGGAGGTCTCTACAGGTACGGTGAAATCCGGTAAGCGTATCGTTCCGTCGGGAGCCACTAGGGGCCGCTCATAGTAGTAGCGGACATTGTATTGAGCCAAAAGATTAGCTATCAAAGCCTCGGATTTGGAACGCACCAATTCTTCTCTGATAGTCCTATGAATCTTTTCGCCTGGCCTGAAGTCATCGAGGTCAGGAATCGCGACTCGTAGGCCATAGAGTGAGGTATTACGACGGAGATATTCAGAACTGCCAGGCCAGAGGCCAAAGAGGAGGGCTCTCAAGTCAGCGGGGGCTCCTTGGAGTAAGATATAGAGCCGCTTCCTCGCTCGCGTGAATGCAGTATACAGGAGTTCCTGGGAAACTAGACGTTGTCTGTCTTCCCTCGGCAACACTAGAATAACACCGCCAAAATCTGATCCTTGGGCTTTGTGCACGGTCATGGCATAACCCAGATCAAGGTAGGACTCAGCCCACTCTGAGTCAACAGTTATAGTTATGGAGGGCTCTGTTTCGAAGCGGACCCACATTACCTTCTCTTCCTGCCATTTCCCATCCTTCAGCAACTTCCTCTTGCCTACCTTCATGACTCGTCCCAATTCCCCCTTGGCCACAAAGAAGTCGATGTTATGGCGCCCATCCCACGCTAGTCTCTCGTTTGCATTGACTCGCCTATTCTTTACCTGTAGCACCTTATCCGGACTCACGTGTCGCCGCCCCGATGACTTCCCAAAGACTTGCGAGCGAGGTCCGCTCAGGAGCCTGCCTCTTAACTGCTCTTGGAGCCGCCGATTCAGCACATCACTGCCATAATAGCCGCCTCTATAGGGTGTGATAACCTCTAGGGCGTCTAGGCGCATTTCGGATAGGTCACCGGTAAAACCGTGCAGTCGGTCGAAGGCTTCCCAAAGTCGCTGAGAGTTTATATCGCCATTCAAGCGTTCCAGTTGGAGAAGCTCTACGATGGCATCCCGAACTAGGCTGTCAAAGGCTTGAGGAAAATCCTCCTCGTCGGTAAAGAAACGTATCTCAAGATCAGTACCGACCCTCCCACCCTGGCTAATTTTGTCAATAAGGTCGTCCAGCTCCTCTTCAGCATGCGTCTCTGAGAACTGCTTCGCTAGAAGCTGCGATGAACTTTTCTCCTGCAACTGCCTACAATTTACTGTCAGCTCACATGGCCGGCACATTGGGTCAGAATGCCCCCGAAAGGCATTGACCATATCCTTGAAAGGTGCCCCAATCCCAATCGGGGGTAGCTGCTGGTGGTCGCCGACAAGAATAAACCTGCGTATCTTGGCCCAGTCAAGGGACCTAATCAGAGGTTGGTTACTAATGTAGTTGTAAGGCTTTAGCCAGGCATTTTTTGCTTCCAGCGCCGAGGCTTTAGCCTCGGCTGCCCAACCCTAAAGGGTCGGGGCTACACTGGTGAATTAAGATATACCGGGAATGGGCTGCTGAACGCTCTCCCTACTATTGAGCACCCAAGCCTAACCACTGAACAAGAGTTACGACAGACGGTGTTAAGCTCTAGAGGCTTGCTGTGCAATAGCCCTCCGCCGATGCTCTAATCGTGCTTATCGCTTATCGTGCTTACAGGGCTGCTTTTCCTTGATGGTTACTTCTTTTTTGGTTATGGTGCTAAAATCTTTCAGCTTCTTCCAGCCTTGCGGCATTTCCACACTCACCTGTAGCTGCTTGACGTCTATCTTCAATTTCTTCTTGCCCCGGTGATCATATACCTTCAAT
>DTZC01000247.1 GCA_012961565.1 Dehalococcoidia bacterium | reverse complement strand
GTTCTAGACAAGCGATGAAAAAGCGAGAAATACCCCCGTCAGGGGGAAGATGCCAACAATTGCCTGTTGCTAAACGGGTCTTGCTCCGCATACCTAGATTCTCAAGCCAACCTAGGCAATGCTATAATAAAGTAATGCGTATAGCAATTATTGGCTTGGGTCTTATTGGAGGCTCTATAGGGCTGAGTCTCAGGCAATCTGGCTGGCAACAAACAGAAATAGTTGGCTATGCTCGTTGCCAAGAGGTAGGCTCATTAGCTCTTAAACTAGGGGCGGTTGACAAAATTGAATCAAGCCTGCAGAAAACAGTCAGTGGCGCTAATATCGTGGTGATTGCCACGCCCGTCTTGACTATAAAGGATATATTTGCCGAAATAGCTGATTATTTATGCACCGGTTCCATTGTGACAGACACTGCCAGTACCAAATCCCAAGTTATGCGATGGGCAGAGACATTGTTGCCCAAAAAGACGAGTTTTATCGGTGGTCACCCTATGGCAGGTAAAGAGGTATCCGGCATTAGTATGGCTAGAGCTGACCTTTTCCAAAATTGTGCCTATTGTCTTACACCAGCATTGCAGATTACACGAACAGCAGTAGAGACTGTAGAAGAAATGGTTAGAAGGCTCGGAGCAGTCCCGCTCACTATCGATGCGCAGCAGCATGACAATCTGGTAGCGGGCATTAGTCATTTGCCTTTATTACTATCAGTAGCCCTAGTATTAGCAACCACCAAACACCCTTCCTGGCAACAGATGTCACGGCTAGCAGCCAGTGGATATCGAGATGCCACACGTTTAGCTTCAGGAAATTCAGAGGTTAATGCCCACATCTGTTTTACTAATCAGGATGCTATCGTCTCTTGGATTACCCTATTCTGCGATGAACTGCAAGGCCTCCGAGAGCTAATAGCAAATGGAAATTACAACAAGATAGAAGAGGCTCTATCACTTGCCCGTAAAGCGAGACAAGAATGGTTAGAAAGCCACTGATAAAGAGAATCTTACCTCCCAAAGAGCTAGTTGGGGAAATTATTGTGCCCGGAGATAAATCTATTTCACACCGTGCTCTTATCCTTAGTAGCCTAGCATCCGGCAATAGCAGGGTGAGCAATCTTTCACCTGGACGGGACTGTGAGTCTACTATGAACTGCCTCAAGGCACTAGGGGTGAAGATAGACAGACAGGAGAACCTAACACCGTTTGTGACCATTCACGGAGCTGGCAATAGCGGGCTAAGTGAAGCTAAGAATGTCCTCAATGTTGGAAACAGTGCCACCACATTACGTCTTCTAAGTGGTGTCCTTGCTACACAACCTTTCCTCTCGATTCTCACTGGAGATGCTTCACTTCGCTCGCGACCTATGAAGCGGCTGGTCGAGCCTCTCAGGCTAATGGGCGCTGAAATCTACGGACGAGGTGACGACTCTTTTGCCCCTGTAGTTATCCGAGGTAAGCGACTTCACGGAATAACCTATTCCTTGCCAGTGCCGAGCGCTCAGGTCAAGTCAGCAATTCTACTTGCCGGTCTCTTCTGCCAAGAGGACACCATCATATTAGAACTTCAGCCTTCTCGCAATCATACTGAGCTATTGCTCGAGCGAATGGGAGTCAAAATTGAGCAGAGCGATGCATGCATTTGCTTAATCCCACCTGCATTCCCCTTGACTCCTGTTGACTTGTATGTGCCCGGTGACATTAGCTCAGCAGCTTACTGGCTTGTTGCTGGAGCTATTCACCCTAGCGCCAAGCTAAAAATAAAGAATTGCGGAGTAAACCCAACCCGAACTGGAATCCTAGACGCACTCTTGGCTATGGGAGCCAGAATTAGCCAAGAAAATCGACGCCTAGAGGGTAACGAACCTGTTGCTGACCTGTGTGTAGAATCCAGCCAGCTTAGAGCCACCGAAGTTGCTGGTAATATGGTCCCGCGCTTAATCGATGAAATACCACTCCTCGCAATAGCCGCTTGCTTGGCTGAGGGTGACACAGTCATCAGAGATGCCAGTGAGTTAAGAGTCAAGGAGTCCGATAGGATTACTACTACAGTCCAGCAACTCTCTCGTCTTGGTGCCGCAATTGAGGAGCTACCCGATGGGATGGTCATACATGGAGGCAAAACATTACTTGGAACAGAAGTTAACAGCCATTTCGACCACCGACTAGCAATGAGCTTGGCTATAGCCGGATTAGCGGCTAAGGGAGAGACTATTATTCACAGCGCCCAAATTGCAGAGGTTTCCTACCCAGGCTTTTGGAATGAGATCGAAAGGATTGCTTGGCACTAAACCAAGAAGCCAGCTGGTCACTTTTATCAATAAGGAGGAATAATGAATACGGAGCCAGTTCATATCGGTTTCGACAATATTATTGCCATGAACAGAATAATCGCCATGATGTCACCCAAGCAGCAGCCGATAAAACGCCTAATTCGAGAAGCCAGCAACAAAGGCATGCTCGTCGATGCTACACATGCTAGAAAAGCCAAAGCTGCCATCATTATGGACACCGGTCATATAATTCTAGCTGCCATATCACCAGAGGCTATTGCTAGGAGGGCGGCCGTCAGTCATGGAGATGCTGGTTTCAAACCAGCGACTGACGAGGATGAGAAATGAAAGAGGATAATCCGAACTGGACGTTATGTGCACCTCCCTTGCTCGTCGTCATCTCTGGACCGTCCGGGGTAGGCAAAGATGCAACACTAAGCAGAATGAGAAAGGTGGGTTTACCTTTCTATTACGTTGTAACAGCTACCACCCGCCCTAAACGGCCAGGGGAAAATGATGGTGTCGATTACTTCTTTCTTTCTGACGATGAATTTTGTCGCATGGTCGAGAAAAAGCAATTTCTGGAATGGGCAAAGGTTTACGGCAACTACTACGGAGTGCCTAGAAGCGAAGTGGAAAAGGCGTTAAAGCAGGGGCGCGATGCAATTGTAAAAGTGGACGTTCAAGGAGCAGCTACTATCAAACGGATTTTACCCGATGCCATATTTATCTTCCTGATGCCCCCTTCGATGGACGAATTAGCCAACCGCCTCAGACAGCGGTACAATTCCCCCTCGGCAGAATTCGACCTGCGATTGGGCAAGGCTGAAGAAGAGATGGAAAGTTTGCCGATTTTCGACTATGTTGTGGTGAGCCATAGTAACAAGCTCGACCTCACCGTTTCTCAAATAAATGCCATAGTGACTGCTGAAAAATGTCGCTTGAAGCCAAGAATAGTAAAGCTTTAGGGAATGCCTAATGATGGGCTATCTCCTAAGCCGCAGTTGACGAAGGTAGCTCTCTATGTATCTTTTGACCTCACTGGCTGACCAGTAGACGCCGAAATGTCCCTCACACAAGATGTCAGCCTTAAGTTCGATTAGCTTCTGTAGGGAAATGATTGCCAGGTTAGGGTCAGCACCTCAGCCAACCTGGTACGAACCGTGAATATCCTGCCCGAACAGTGTTCTTCTGCCCGCAATGTCCATATAGAGAGCAATACTGCCCATGGTATGACCCGGAATGTGGAGAACCCTAAGCTTGTGCCTACCAAATCGCAGTTCATCTTCCTCACGGTGTAATTTGGCATCAACAGGACAGGGCTGAAAATCAACGCCATAAAACTCGGCACCTACCTGCTCCCCAGACTCGATAGCTTTCGCATCCAAGGCATGAGAAATCACTTTCACACCATATATTTGTTTGAACTGTGACAGGGCACCTATGTGGTCAATGTGGCAATGGGGTGACAATTATTGAGGTCAACTTCTCCGGGGCAAAACCGAGTGCAATAATATTGTTAAACCAGGCGATTAAAAGAGACTGTTTACTAATGTAGCTGTAAGGCTTTAGCCAGCCCTTATTTTTGCCT
>DTZC01000246.1 GCA_012961565.1 Dehalococcoidia bacterium | reverse complement strand
GAAATCCGGAGAAAACGTGAAAGATGGCTATAGGTGTAGCTGAGCAAATGGTGAAGATGTTCTAGACAAGCGATGAAAAAGCGAGGAATAACCCCGTCAGGGGGAAGATGCCAACAATTGCCTATTGCTAAACGGTCTCTCAGTACACATGTTTGACGCTACCTACTCTTGGATGTTAGAATGCCAACGGGACACCTAATCGTGCATTTCAGGCAGGACAGGCATTTCGATTCATCACCAAAAAAAGCAATTTTTGTGTCGTAACCCCTGTCAACAAAGTAGAGATAGCTCACTCCATGAAGGTCTTCGCAAGTTTGCACGCAGATGCCACAACGAACGCATTTGTTGACGTCATAGTCGAAACACCGGTTTAGGCTCTCCAGCGGTAGCTCTTCTTTAGGTGGTCTTAAACGCCGGACTCGTCTCCTGTCAATTCGAAGGTTTGACATTATCTTCTGCAGCTCACACCGTCCACTGCCAGGGCAGCCTTGACAACTAGCATGGTGGTCTGCAATGAGGAGTTCAACAAGGATACGGACTGCTTTGTCAACCTTGGGGCTATGAGTCTTGACTTCCATTCCTTCTTCCACTGGTGTGCGGCAAGATGTGACGAGTCTGCCACTATTGACCTCGACAATGCATAGCCGGCAAGTGCCTGGGTGCTCAAGACTGGGATGGTAGCAAAGATGGGGAATATAGATTGTGTTCTCCAGAGCCACTTCCAGAATGGTTGCGCCCCTAGTGGCAAAGACCCGTTGACCGTTAATAAAAAGGGCAATCTTGTCCATTAGCAGCCTCCACCTTTAGCGAGAGACTGACATACTCCTGCTGGACATCGTTTTTCGTTGATATGGGCTTCATACTCATCGTGAAAATAGCGAATGGTAGTCAACACTGGATTGGGAGCAGTTTGTCCTAGAGCGCAGAGGGAGGTATCCGCCACTGCCGTGCTAAGTTCCAGAAGTAGTTCGGTGTCTTCCGGCTTGCCCCGCCCTTTTGTGATGTCATCTAGAATCTCGAGCATTTGCTTCGTTCCCACTCGGCAAGGAAAGCACTGTCCACAGGATTCCCTCTGGGTAAAATCAAGAAAATACCGAGCCACGTCAACCATACAAGTATCCTCATCCATTACCACCATGCCCCCAGAGCCCATCATTGAGCCAGCGGCAGTTAGCGAATCAAAGTCAATCTGCAGATCGAGAAGACTAGCGGGTAAGCAGCCACCTGAGGGGCCACCGGTTTGCACCGCCTTGAATGCCTTGCCGTCGCGGATACCTCCACCGATGCCAAAGATAATCTCACCGAGTGTCGTGCCCATCAGAACTTCAATGAGGCCACAATTTACCACTTTGCCAGTGAGAGAGAAGATAGCAGTACCTTTGCTGCTTGCTGTGCCCCGGCTGGCGAACCACTGTGAGCCATAAGTGATAATAATCGGGATGTTGGCAAAGGTTTTCACATTGTTCAGCAGGGTGGGGAAGCCCCACAACCCTGCCTCGGCTGTGCGGGGTCGGGGCAATGGTTTAGGCCAACCTCTATCTCCTTCGATGGAGCGAACTAGGGCGGTCGATTCACCACACACGAAAGCACCGGCCCCCTGAAATACCTCTATATCAAAATCAAAGCTAGTTCCCAGAATATTTCTCCCCAGGAAACCTTCCTTTCTTGCCTGGGTAATGCCAATCTTCAGGCGATTTACTGCGAGTGGATATTCAGCTCGCACGTAAATGA
The DNA here is from genome assembly GCA_012961565.1 of Dehalococcoidia bacterium. Taxonomy (GTDB): domain Bacteria; phylum Chloroflexota; class Dehalococcoidia; order GIF9; family UBA5629; genus DTZC01. Next base: position 3,039 of record DTZC01000246.1, on the reverse strand, counting down.
AGCCACGTCGTGCGCCGATAGCATAGGCAGCGATAATCATGCCCTCTATGATAGCATGGGGGTCAGCTTCCATCACTGCACGGTCTTGAAATGCGCCAGGGTCGCCTTCATCACCGTTGCAGACGACATATTTTTCGTTTCCAGAAGCTGTGGCGCACACCTCCCATTTCTGTCCAGTGGGAAATCCAGCACCACCCAGCCCACGCAGTCCTGACCGTTTCACCTCATCAATCACCTCTTCGGGCTTCATGCTGAGCAAAGCCTTACGCAAGGCTTGGTAGCCACCTGTGGCTGTGTAGTCACCTATGTTCTCTGGGTCTATCTTACCACAATGCCGGAGAACAATCCGCTCTTGCTTTTGGTAGAAGGGTATATTACGATAGTAAGGCACAGGATTGCCAGTAGTGGGATCACGGTAGAGAAGGCGCGTTATAGGCTTTCCTTGAGCTAGAAGCGATTGACAAATGTCGGTCGCGTCGTCTGGTTGTACGTTAGTGTAAAGAATACCATAGGGCTCCAGGGTTACGAGCGGGCCCTGCTGACAGAAACCATGGCAGCCAGTGCGCTTGACCCGAACTTTTCCTTCCAGACCTAGTCTGACTATCTCCTTTCCTAGCGAAGCGAAAACCTGCTCGGCTCCGCTGGAGATGCAACCTGTTCCTTGGCAAACGAAAATGCTATGTTCTCTATTGCTCATGTTTGCCTTTAACACTCGAGGCTTCAAAGATTTTCTTGACCTTGTCTGTATTCATCGCCCCGTGGACCTTACCATCAACAGTAAGACAAGGTGCCAGGGCACAGCAACCAATACAGGCGACGGTGTCCAATGTGTACTCTAAGTCTGATGAGGTTTCTCCTTCCTTTATGCCGAGTACGTTTTCTATTTCCTTTAAGATTTGGGGGGCGCCTCGGATATGGCAAGCGGTGCCTCTGCACACAGTGACACGATGTCTGCCAAGTGGGAGAAGCCGAAGTCTCGTGTAGAAGGAAGCTACCGAATAGATATGACCCTTTGGCACATTAATAAAGTTACTAACAAGAAGGATTGCCTCCTTCGGCAAATAGCCAAAATTATTTTGAATTTCCAGGAGAATCGGAATCAGTTCGCTTTTGTGACCTTGGTAGAACGATAGTATTTCCCGGAGGAATTCCTCTGCCAGTTCATCCATGGTATCTTAGCGCTAACCAGTGCGAGGTCGGATCCAATCGGAAGAAATCCACGGTCTCCTCTGTGCTAGACGCTTGTCCTGACTCCAGGTAACACACACTACGCGGCAGATGCCACACCGGTTACATTTATCTGGGTCAGCATATACGTTCTTTTCCTCAACGACTGTAACAATTGCTCCCGAGGGACAGGAAACCTCGCAAAAAGGTGAAGGGCAGTATTGCGGGCATATCAAATTCTTTGCCATCTTTTCCTCCTTTTTAACCCAATATGCTTTCTGCTTCCTCGATATCGGCCTCCATGACATATGGGATACCTGACACCTCAGCTGCCTCCCGGGTCAAAGCCACGAGGTCGTTCCTATCCAGGTATTTGAGTGCAAATTTCCTAGCGCCAGCCATAAGCTGTCGCAGTCCGGTGGCAAGTCGGTCATAGTAAGTGTAGATACCTATTGCTGCCGGCGGTACCTTGGCAAAATCGTCTCCAAGCTTCTCCTTGAGCTGCTCTGCTCCAGCGAAGGTGCGAAGCAGGGCTTCGCTGTACTCCCGGCTACCCTTACCATATGACTCCTCCATAAGTTGCCCTTGGGTCTTGCCGACCATAGCTGCGGTAAGGGTGGCTCTGCCCATGCATACCGCATCTACGAATGGTGCAGCTAGGGCTATTGCCTTGAAGATGTGGTCCTCAAGAGCAATCCCACCAGCAATGGCACAACTGGGAATGAATTCTCTCTTCTGCTCAAGTCGCTGGAGGAACTTGTAAAGAAGGCTCTCGATATATACGGTAGGTATACCCCACTCATTCATCATCCGCCATGGGCTCATGCCGGTCCCACCCCCAGCACCATCAACAGTAAGCAAGTCTATTTTGGCTTCCGAAGCAAATTTCACCGCCCGAGCCAGATCTGAAGCCCTGTAGGCACCGGTCTTTAGTGTAACAAACTTAGCACCTATTTTTCGGAGCCGCTCCACTTCCTTCAGGAATGTCTCTTCATCGACCATACCCAGCCGCGAGTGTCTCTCAAACTCCTTTATGCCCCCCAATTTGTGCGCTTCTTGGACATAAGGATTGTCTGGGTCTGGGTGCACAATGTAGCCTCGGCTCTTAAGTTGTTGTGCCCGTTCCAGCGTTGGGAGCTTGACCTCGCCGCCGATGTCCTTTGCCCCTTGCCCCCACTTTATCTCAATACCTTCAACCCCCAGCTTTTCAACAGCATACTCGGGAACGCCAAGGCGGGTGTCTTCTACGTTTGCTTGAACTAATAGCGCTCCATAGCCGTCATACCATGTCTGATATGTCTTGACTCTTCTTTCCAGCTCTGGAGACCTTACAACTCTGCCATTCTTGAACTCGGCAGCTGGATCCATGCCGCAGACATTCTCACCACAGATGAGAACGGCCCCGCATATCGCGACAGCAATGGCTGCTCCTTCCCAGTTCACCCTGGCAATTTCTGTAGACCCTAGAGCTCCGGTGAAGAAGGGAACCTTCATCTTAATCTTTCGCCCTTCACTGCCAATTTCGGTTGATAGGTCGACGGCACTGAAAACAGCTTTATCCGGATCCGCTTCGAGACCCACCGCCCCGACACAACTCCCTTGAATATTAAAGTGAGAGAAGTCAACCGGGTAGTCTTTTTCTGAACCTGCTATTACTTTGCCAAAGGGTTGCGGATAGATTACCTCTCTACCCCTCAACGCCGATCTGCCAACTTCACAGTACCCGGGACAGCCGTCGATGCAAGTGACGCACAATCCAGATATGGGTGACGGTGGCACCCTTGTAGTTGTTATTGTTGCTGGGCTGGCATTTGGTTTGCTTAACGACATACTTTACCTCCTTTTTTAAATTTTTACAGGTATTCCTCTTTC
>DTZC01000245.1 GCA_012961565.1 Dehalococcoidia bacterium | reverse complement strand
GTCGAGGCTGCATCGGTGGATTAATATGCACCAAGAACGGGCTGTTGTTAAACAGTCTCCAGCTCATGCTTTTGTTTTTGAACGCTGGCGTTTGATATAATAGTTATTTAATTTGAAGGCTCTCGATTTGTAGGAACCAGTTCGTCGGCGTACGACTCTATATGTACCAGACTGTGACCTGACTGTAGATTTTAGTGAGGTGGTACGTGACAGAGCTTTCTGGAACAATTCAACACTACAACTTATGGGTATTACTCCATCACGTAAGTGACATAATATTCAATGCCAGACAAACAGAGCTGATGCGATATGGCATTCCAGGTATGCAGGGAGAGGTCTTGTTTGCTATTAAGGCTATCGGCAACCCAGCAACGCCAGCTCAAATATCGCGGTTGATGTTCCGAAGACCACATTCAGTTTCTGGAATTCTGATCAGGATGGAGAAAGCCGGGCTGGTGAAAAGGAGCAAGGACCTGGAGAAGAAGAATTTGGTGCGGGTCACCCTGACAGAGAAGGGAGAAAGAGCCTATAGACAGGTGCTGAAAGGAAGGGCTGTGCAGCGGATAGTTTCTTCACTGTCTGAAAGCGAGCGCCGGAGGTTAAGGTCGCTGCTGGAAACATTGCGAAATAAAGGGCTCAAAGAGCTGGGGCTAGATCCTGAAAGGGTACCATATCCCAAGTTTGTATAGAGGGTGCTGTTATTTGAGCGCAGTCTCCAACCCGCTCCGTGGCGTTTGCATCTGACACTGAGTTTAGCAACATAATCTACGTTGTAAGCTCTGGGCTGCTGATTTATAATCGTGTATGCACCATGGTTCGTTGTATTATTCATGTTGACTTAGATGCCTTTTTTGCCTCTGTGGAGCAAGCGCTTGCTCCGGAGCTGTATGGCAAGCCTGTAATAGTTGGCGGCAGACCTGACCGCCGCGGCGTGGTCGCCTCAGCTTCATATGAAGCGCGTGCCTTTGGTATCCGAGCCGGTATGCCGTTGAGTCAGGCTTATCGCCTCTGCCCCCAAGCTATTTTCCTACAGGGTTGTTTTTCTCATTACCGAGATGCTTCGAGCAAATTCATGGCTATTCTGGCTGATTTTTCGCCTCGTTTGGAGCCAGCGGGACTAGATGAAGCCTACCTTGATGTTACGGGGTGTGGGTCGTATGATTCGCGGCAGCAATTAGCCGTGCATATCAAACAACGCGTTAGAAGAGAACTTAAGCTTACTGCTTCATTAGGTGTGGCGAACTCCAAGTTAGTGGCCAAGATTGCCTCAGATCTGGGTAAGCCGGATGGGCTAGTGGAAGTTGCTCCAGGTGAAGAGAAAGACTTTCTGGCGCCATTGCCTGTGGCCAGCTTACCTGGCGTTGGCAGGAGGATGGAGCGCGCATTGAAGGCAATGGGAATAGCTACTATTGGGCAACTGGCAGCGTTACCGATTGAATCGGTTAGGGGTTATCTGGGTAATGCCGGAGTGGTAATACATCAATATGCTAATGGCATAGATAACAGAGGGGTAGAGCCGCCTGGCGAGGCTAAATCAATCAGCCGTGAGACTACTTTTGCTCAGGATACCTGTGATTACCGCTTTG
>DTZC01000244.1 GCA_012961565.1 Dehalococcoidia bacterium | reverse complement strand
CCCACCACGGAAGCGACCGGAACGTCACTCCTGAGTTCTTCCGTCTGATCAAGGCCGATAGCTATGTGTTCTGCGGTGATGGTTCGCACGGCAACCCAGAACGCGCCGCGGTCGAGATGCTGTTTGCAGAGCAGGGTACTGAAAAGGTCACACTTTATTTCACAAAGGAAATCAAGAAGATCGACGCCAAGCGGAAATCGGAGAAAGATAGGAAGGCCCAAAAAGACAAGGACAAGGGGCGGCCCTTCGAGTTTTGGCACGACGATCGCGATGGCCTTGTGGAGCTCTTTGCAAAAGAAAAGGCAGGCGAGAGGGACTTCGTGTTTGTCGAACCCACTGACCGAACCGGTGTCCGCATCGATCTGCTTGATCCAGTGGAGATTGGACCTGTCACGTGACCTGAGCCCCAAGTTTCCTCCAGCTTGCGTAGAGTCCTTGGTTTAATCCACCTGACTTCGGTATGCTCCCAATCGATTTTGATTTTTTCGGGTGCTTTCACGTGGAAGAGGAAGGGGTGCACTATCCACTTGCGGTTCAGGTTGCGGTCGATGACTTCGAGGGGTTCGCCTTTCTTTACCAGCTTGAGGTCCTTCTTATAGAGCTGTGTTTCCTGGCTGATTTCGGTATAGGCTTGCTCGGTATCGCTGGCTTCGAGATAGCCGCTGACACCAGCCCAGCTACGGCGGTAGGTGCCCACCCTGTTGCTGCGGCGCAGAATCAGAATCCTTTTGCCGTGCTCCAGGAAGCAGGTGACCACGTGTTTCTCTTCCAGAGTGTCATCGGCTGTTTTGCCCAGAAGTTCCTGCAGGTACTCTTTGAGCAGGCTGAGTGCTGATTCTGTTGCTTGCTGCTTGTTTTCCTCCCGGTTGCCCTGGAAGCGGTGCTCTCTGCTCAGGCTGGCGCCTCTGGCTGATAGTCCGAGATAGAATAACCCCACTGGTTTGCCCGGCGTGGCGCCGGTAGGTCCAGCGATGCCGGTATCGGAGATGCATATATCCACATTCAGCAGCTTCCTGCCGCCTTTAGCCATCTCTATGGCTGCCTCCGGGCTGACAGCGCCGTGTTTCTTGAGAGTCTGCTTTCTTACTCTTACAATGCCTGCCTTGATTTCGTTGCTATAGGCGATGATAGAGCCCTTGTAGTAGTCGGAGCTGCCGGGGACGTTGGTTATCTTGTCTGCTACTCTGCCGCCGGTTGCTGATTCGACTGTGCCTAGTGTCAGGAGTTTTCCCGTTTTAGCCTGGTATTCCCGGAGCAGTTCAGCGATTTCATTCTGGAGTCCTGCCATTTGTCTCCTCTGGTTATTAGCTGGTGAGGCAATTTTAGCAAAAAGCTGTTGAATAGGCGAACTTTCACTCTGTTAGCGGCAGCACAGGTGGCGGATGCAGTCACAGAAGCAGACCGTGTGCGGTGGGGAGGGCACGGTTTCCCGATATTCCGGGGGTGCTGCGGCTCAGCCTGAATATGCCTGGTTTTGCTGATATAATTATCAATGTGGAAGGTCTGTCGGACATAATAGTCTTTCTGGGCACCGCTGGTGCTCGCTTTGTGGTGACCAAGCAGTTCCTGGCTTCTGGAGGTGCCTGGCTCAATTTCGGCGGCATTGAAATACTGCTTGACCCCGGTCCTGGCTGTCTGGTGCATAGTGCCAAGCGAAAGCTGGATGCTGCCAAGCTTAAGGCTATCATCCTGTCCCATAAACACCTGGACCATTGTGGTGATATCAATGTTATGATTGAAGCAATGACTGAGGGTGGCTGGAAGCAGCGGGGGGAGGTATTTTTGCCAGCGGACGCACTGGAGCCAGAAGCTGTGGTGTTCCCCTATTTGCAGAACTATCCTCGGAAAATCAATCTCTTGTCCCAAGGTAAGTCTTATTCGATTGAAGGCATCTCTTTCCAGACCCCGGTGAGGCATATTCACCCAGTTGAGACCTATGGCTTCCTCTTCCAGACACCGAGACATACTATTTCCTGGATTACAGATACCAGGTACTTTGACGGACTGTCCCACCACTATGCGGCAGAGCTGCTCATTGTGAATGTGGTGCTGCTAGAGCCCCGTGATGGCGTTGACCATTTATCGGTTCCTGAAGCCAGGGAGATAATCGGTGAAATCAGACCCAAACTAGCCATAATTACCCATTTTGGGATGTCGATATGGCGGGCTAAGCCCTGGGAGATAGCTCAAAAGCTGAGCCAGGATACCGGCGTGGATGTTATCGCAGCCCGAGACGGCATGAAATTCGACCTGGCACGGCTGGATGGACTATAGGAGTCCGCAGACTATCTGGGTTGTCTGGATGCCTGTCTTAGCCTGGGGATTGAAATCAACAGGTAGAATATGAGATAAAGGACGAAGAAGGAGAGCAGCAGGGCAGCAATCAAAGTCAGAAAGAGTAAGCCGAATATGAAAGCCGGTAGCATCAGAAAGGCGGAAACCCCGGAGAATCTTTTCGTCCTGATGAAACCGCGGCGAATACTTATCCAGGAGTAGCCGCGGCCGATAACCTGCTTAGGGGCAAGCAAAGAAGCTTTCGACGGCTTGAGCAGGTAGTTCATATGATTGATTATACTGGAGAAGCCGGGGTGCAGTCCAGTCAGGGGGAGTGATGGTTGAGTACTATATTGGGACCAGCGGCT
>DTZC01000243.1 GCA_012961565.1 Dehalococcoidia bacterium | reverse complement strand
GAAGATAAACTAAGGCATCAAATGGAGCAGTGTGTTCACTCAGACCTTGCCCGGCATCAAAGGCGAACAGGGTTACTGTCCCCGTGGGCTTGCTTATTATCTCCCTGCTGACCACAGAGCCTCCTTGATAATCTACCAAGTCTGCCAACTTATTCACCTGCATCGAGGGCATGCTGGCCTCTTTCTTTCCCTCACCATGCTCCATACTCTTGTTCCTCATAGTTGCTAAAGTCTATAGAGATATAGACCATTGTGGACGACAACCTATCTGTTCTGGACTGCCTCCCACACTATTTCAGGTAGCATCTTTACCCGCAAATCAGGCTTGTCCTTCAATTTGCCTCTGAGATTGTTATAGCAGCCGGTACAGATATTGACCAGAATATTGGTCTTCAGGTTAGCAGCGAGTTGCTCCAAATGTGGAGGTATATAGCAACACAGATTTGCATCCAGATAATTCACCTTAAGCTCAGCGATTTTGTTGAGCACTCTCACCGCTGGCTCAATATCTACTGATTCAGTGGTTATCCGCCGGCGAAACCTGTAACATCCAGGATAATAGTCTACCTCCAAACTCAGCTTACCATCAGTGAAGTAGCGGTCAAGGAGTTCGCTACAGGAAATTACCTCCAGCCTGGTGTCTTTCAGACAGTTAGTGTAATTAGGTTCGCAAGCAGCACAGTACAATACGATTGATTTCGCCCCGAGTGCCTCAGCCTGGCTGAAATTCCCCCTAATAAACCCTTTGGACAGCTCCTTAAACCTGGCAATATCCTCCTCATTCTTAGCCATTACTGCTGGCTGTCCTATGGGCATCCAGCCGCAGCAATATTCCTTGGACAACAGTGTATAATCTATCTGGAAGTGGTCGAGCAGTCGTTTAAATGCCCGAAAGACATGCGGCATCCCCTCAGGCGGGAAGCAACCAGTGACAATCACATACTCTGCCTTTTCCGCTACCCTCAACCCGATATCATCCACCAGAAGTTTTCGTCTTTCCTTACCTGTACCCTTGCAAATTCCATAGTTCTCAATGTTCTCAACCAGCTTTGTATCTATCATAACCTCTCCTTTTAAAAATAATTACCAAGAGGCAAAGTCCTTGCTGCTCACCGGCAGGACAACAAGGAAAACCTTCAGCGCAAACACACCCAGTAATTGCTGAGATTAGCCCTGACTTCCTCGATGACCTTCTCCGTATCAGCTAATGCAGTGTCGGATGTGTAACGCTGAGGCACTGGCTCTGGTTCCTCAACCACAAGTCCAAAGCCAGCCAGTCCTGAAATCAAAGCCAACCAGGCATAGGGTAGCACCTTCTCATTGTATCCAGAAGCAATAAGGTCAATGACCCTGCCATCACAGATTTCGGCCATCTGTTTCACCCTTTCACCAATCATCTTGAAACCCTTGACTGGTAGTCCTAGAGCAGTTAGCTGGTCACTGAAATGGGGGTCTGAGCCGCCGTTTCGAATAATGACCTGAGGTTTAAACTCCTTAACCAGCGGCTCCACAATTGAGTCAAAGACCAGCTTATAGGAACCATAGCCGGAGCCAACCGGCATGGGAACATTGACAGTAAAGCCCTTTCCAGGACCAGCACCTATCTGGTGAGCGAAACCAGTCCCGGGATAGAGAGTCCGAGGGTTCTGGTGCAGGTCGATAAATAGCACCCTGGGCTCTTCATAAAAATACTCAGCGGTGCCATTCCCAGCATGGGCATCAGTATCCAGAATCAAAATCCTTTCCAGTCCATGCTTCTGCATCAGATACAAGCCACAAAACGCCACATCGTTATACAGGCAAAACCCCTCGCCAAAAGAGGGCTTGGCATGGTGCAACCCTCCACCGATAGACAACACCTTCTTATATGTGCCCTTTTGAACCAAATCGCAAGCTGCTTTAGCCTGCCCGATAACCAGTCGGGCTGCCTCCTCCAATCTGCCGGGCCTGCCAACTGGCATATTATCCATGCTGTGGTATTTATAGAACGAACCGGGGTAACTCAGTCCCAAGTTAGCAGCTTTAAAGTACTCCCTGGTGAATTCAATATAGTCTCTGCGGCAAATCAAAAGTAAGTCCTCATCAGCTGCAGAAGCAGCTTCCAGAATGCGGTAATTATCGTCCTCTGGAATGTTCTGTCTTAAGAACTGGAGGAATATTTCAACACGGCTGCCACGGAAAGGGTGGCCGGGACCGAAATCATATTCCTTAAGCCCTTCCTGGTACAGAATCCCAATAGCCATGCTATTTCTCTTTATCAACTTACTCTGCTACCACAAGTGGTGCAGAATCTGGATGTCGACGGGACAACGGCTCCGCAAGCAGGACAACGATATGATACAGCAGAACCACAATCACCACAGAAACGGTGCCCAGAGGCACCTTGCCAGCCACACCTGGTGCAGAAGACCACAACCTGTACATGCTGAGGCTGTTGCCTCGCTGTCTCATTCTCATCCGCTTCTCCTTTTTCAACATCACCGGCTTCAGCCATCAATAACCTGCCACCTCCCCAGACAGAGGCAAAACAGGTTACAGATATCAATGCCAGCAAAGTCAAGTCAATCCCCGCAGGAAGCCATAAAATCAAAGCCAGTAACAGCCCAACCATCCCCAGTGTTAGTATCGCTGCTCCGGCAATCCTCATATCGTCTGACATATGTCCCACAAATAAATACCGGTGGTAATTGTAGCAAATCACCGGACATATCAGAAGTTAACCAGCCTGACCCTGTCTACCTTGCCTAGTGTATCAGTCGAGGTGAGTAGATACGATAGAGATTTTTTCTGCCCCCCAGTAGCGAAAACAAATTGTTTCATCACCGTGCCACACCAATACTATGACTGTCCTTCTCTCCCGGCTGGAATAACAGAAAATTAGGTAAAACCTCTATGAGAGCACAGCGGCTAATCAGAGCCCGGCAGCAGTTAATATTTCAGGGACTAGCTCTTCCCTGCCGATAGCCATAACGTGGACGCCATCACAAATGAAGTCTTTCTTCAGGGCAGCAATCATCCTGCCTGCGATTTCAATGCCTTTGTTCACCGCTTCACCCTTGGGAGCCGCCGCTAGCTCATCAATCAAGCTCTGAGGCACAAAAATACCGGGGACATTCTCAGTCATATACTTTGCCATCCTAGCTGATGTGAGCAAGACTATCCCGGCTAGAATCTTGACCGGAAACTGCCGGGCGAACTTCATGAACTTGCTGAAATTGTCCAAGTCATAAATAGCCTGAGTCTGAAAGAACTCAGCTCCAGCCTCCACTTTTTTCTCAAATTTAACCAACTGGGGCTCTATCGGATCAGCTTCGGGAGTGACTATAGCTCCAGCGCAGAACTCGACAGTTCCATCAAGCTCATTACCCCCAAGGTCTCTACCTGCCTCCAACTGCCGGATAGCCTTCAACAGTTGGACTGAGTCCAGGTCGAAAACGCCTTTAGCTTCCTTATGGTCGCCCACAGGCACAGCATCACCGGTAAGACACAGGACATTCCTTATACCTCTGGTATAAGCAAAAAGCAATTCAGCTTGAAGCGCCAGACGGTTACGGTCACGACAGGTCATCTGCAATATTGGCTCACCACCCCGTTCCTTGATAGCCAGACAACCACCGATTGAAGGAAAGCGCATCACTGAACTTTGGTGGTCGGTTACATTCATGGCGACTACCTTGTCCCGGAGCAAGTCAATATGATGATACATCTTCTCCAGATTTGTCCCCTTAGGCGGTCCAATCTCGCTTGTTACTATGAACTTTCCAGAGTTAAGAACCTCTTTAAAGCGTGTCGCCATATCCTTCCCCCTCAGGCAATTCTAACCAGCCGTGGTCTCGGTGCCACCTGATAATTCTTGGGCGGCTGATATTTACGCATCAAATCGAGCCTCCCCTGCGCTTCCAGCCGCCGATATATCAGTGTCCAAGCGCAATCCTTGGTTATATCAACTTCGCACTTGCCTTTATTGGTACCCCCACAGGGACCATTGAGCAATCCCTTGTGACACGCTGTCAACGGACAAATACCAGCTGTCTGACCCAAGACACACTGACCACACTGAGCGCAGACCTCTTGAAAATTGCCCGGTTCATCCTCCAACCCGATGAAAAGGGTATCAAGCGCAGGAACAACTGGTTTGTCCATATAACAGCTCACTTTATGCACACCCAGAGCACAGGACATGACCACAATGCCATTCGAATTCCTAATAGCATCGTCGTTTTCCTTAAGCGAGGTTTCAGTCATCTCATCACAAGCCGTGGGAATAACTGTCCATCCGGTGACCATTTTACCATGCTCCTGCAAGTGTTCCTTCATACTTAGTACCTGGTCCCAGCCACCAGTCCTGGTCATGGTGGCACAGGTGCCACAACCGATAATATATATCCTGTCTAACCCTTCCAGTTGTTCTTCAATTTCGTCAAAGGGTTTCTGCTTAGTGATAGATTTCATGGTCACATCCTCCTATTGACCGAACTGGCAACCCCGAAAGCATTCTAAACCATTATCTCTCCAGGTCACACCTCAAACACCGCCTCGCTTCCTGCTTAGCCCTATCTTCTGAGAAGCTGAGCTCAATTTCCTCAAAGCTTTGCTTTCTGCGCTCGGTAGGCAGCCGTGGCACCTCCAGTCTAGGCTGCGCCTCCCATGTTTCCTCCTCTATCCTTGTGACTGCCTCAGCAATAACTTCAGTCCTCAAGTCATACATTTCCACTCTTGAGGCATCTGCCCTAATGTACTTATCTATGGCTAAAGCCCCTCTTCTACCAGCAGCAATAGCATCTATGACCATGCCCGGACCGGTGACAAAATCGCCACCGGCGAAGACACCTGGAACATTAGTAGCCAGAGTGTTACCATCAACAGCTAAAGTCTCCCAGCGTGTCCGCTCCAAGGCACTGTCAGGCGGCAAAAAGGAAAGGTCAGGGGCCTGACCCACAGCAGCAATGACAGTATCTGCTTCAGCAAAGAATTCCGTACCTGGAATTGGCACAGGTCTTCGACGACCACTGGCATCCATTTCGCCCAGTTCCATTCGAATACACTGCAAGCCGACCACTTTCCAATTATCATTTACAATACGCGTCGGGCTGACCAAGAAATTAATATTCACGCCTTCAGCTATCGCCTCATCATACTCCACTTCGGTCACAGGCATTTCTTCACGTGACCGCCGGTAGAAGATGTTGACTTCATCAGCTCCAAGACGGAGAGCGGTGCGGGCAGCGTCTAACGCCACATTACCACCCCCGATAACCGCTACCCTGCGTCCGATCCGGACTTCCTTACCCACCCTGACATCCCTCAGGAACCTAAGACCATAGTGAAAACCTTCAACATCTTCCAGCTCACCAGGTATACCTATCCGCTGGCTTCTCTGTGCTCCGGCAGCGATAAATACCGCTACAAAACCGTCTTTCTTCAACAGGTCATCCACAGTATAGTTCACCCCAATAGGCGTATTGTACTTTATGTCAACACCGCGTCTATGGATGTACTCAATTTCCTGCTGAATAACCCTGCGTGGTAGACGGAACTCAGGTATTGCCACTGAAAGCATCCCACCACCCACAGGTAAGGCCTCGAACACAGTGACACCATAGCCCATCTGAGCTAAATAATAGGCACAGCTGAGACCTGTGGGGCCCGCACCGACAACAGCTATCTTCTGAGGCTTAGTTCTGGGGAAAGGCTGTGGTGGAGGTAACTCATCCAGATGGTCAAAGTACCAATCTGACACGAATCGCTTAAGTGACCTAATGGCTACAGGTTCGTCAAGTTCCCCTCGGCGACATCTACCTTCGCACGGATGATGGCAGATGCGTCCACATATAGCTGGAAACGGGTTCCGCTCCCGGATAGTCTCAATCGACTCGAGGTACTCACCTTCTGCAATATGCGCCACATATTTAGGGATATTGATTCCCACGGGGCAGGTATGCTGGCATGGCGAGATCATCAACGCATCGCACACAGCAGCGGGACACTTTTTCTCCTTTATGTGAGCCTCATATTCATCCCGGAAATAGTTTATCGTTGTTAGCACAGGGTTAGGACAGGTTTGACCCAAGCCACATAGCGAACACTCCTTCACAGCCCTAGCAATATTAAGCAGAGTATCTATATCTGTGTCTTGCCCCTTGCCTTGAGTAATTCTGGTCAAGATCTCCAGCATCTGTCTGGTGCCTAAGCGGCAGGGGACACACTTACCACAAGACTCAGCCTGAGTGAAACTTAAGAAGTACCGAGCCACCTCAACCATGCAGGTGGCTTCATCCATAACCACCATGCCACCAGAGCCCATGATAGAACCCAACTGGGCCAAGGACTCATAATCAACAGGACTATCAATGAACCGTGTCGGGATACACCCTCCTGATGGACCACCAGTCTGCACTGCCTTGAACCTCTTGCCTCGGGGAATACCACCGCCGATATCAAAGATAACGGTTGACAGAGGTGTCCCCATAGGCACCTCAACCAGACCGCTATTGGCAATCTTCCCAGTTAAAGCAAAGACGGCAGTCCCTTTGCTTTTATCCGTACCTAAACTGGCAAACCACTCAGCACCCTTATCGATGATTACCGGAACCGTTACCAGCGTCTTTACATTATTGATATTACTGGGTTTTCCGTCCAAACCTGACTGTGCTGGGAAGGGTGGGCGGGGACGAGGCATACCCCGCCTACTCTCGATGGAAGCTAATAGTGCAGTTTCCTCACCGCAGACAAAGGCACCAGCACCTTCCTTCACATGGATGGTAAAGGAAAAGTTAGAGCCCAATATGTTATCCCCGAGGAAACCTTTCGTTTTGGCTTGCTCCAAGGCAATACAAAACCTTTTCACAGCAAGTGGATATTCAGCACGGACATATATATAACCCTCTTTAGCCCCAATAGCATATCCAGCTATCGTCAGCCCCTCGATCACAGAATGAGGGTCAGCTTCCAGAATGGAACGGTCCATGAATGCCCCGGGGTCGCCTTCATCAGCATTACAAATGACATACTTCATGTCACCAGGTGAATTGCGACAGAACTCCCACTTACGACCCGTCGGGAAGCCGGCGCCTCCCCGTCCACGTAACCCAGACTTCTTGACTTCCTCAATGATCTCCTCAGGTGCCATAAGGAGAGCTTTCCTGAGCGCCCTATAGCCCCCCCTAGCAATGTAGTGGTCAATTTTCTCTGGGTTGATATGCCCGCAATTGCGCAAAATTACACGTTGCTGCTTCTTATAGAAGTTTATTTCCGAATAATACGGTATGCTCTGACCTGTCACAGGGTCCCGGTAAAAGAGCCTGTCCACTGGCTTACCGTTCTTGAGGTGAGAACTGACAATTTCTGAAGCATCACCAGGCTCCACATGAGTATAAAAAATCCCCTCTGGTTCGATAACGACGTTAGGTCCCTGCTCACAGAAACCATGACAGCCGGTAAAATCGACTTCAATACCAACTAACTTCTGCTTCGCTACTTCTGCCTTCAATGCCTCATAAACAGCGTCAGAACCGCCGGAAACACAGCCCGTGCCCTGGCAAACAAAAACAGTCTTCCTTTCTGTCATACTACTCCATACCTCTTCTGTCTGCGAATAGCTGCGCCACTTTCTTGGGATTCATATGTCCGTAGGTTGTCGTACCGATGACTATATTGGGCGCCAAGGCACAAACCCCTATACAAGCAACCGTTTCCAAAGTATATTCGTAATCGGGAGTGGTCTCACCTTCCTCAATCCCCAGATACTGCTTCACCAACTTCAATATCGTTTTCCCACCTCGTACATGGCAGGCGGTTCCACGACACACCCGCACAACCTTTCGCCCCTGGGGCTTGGTGTACAACTGGGCATAAAATGTGATCACCCCCTGTACCTGTGCTGGAAACAAACCTAGAGTTCTGGCAATAAGATGCACCGACTCAGGAGGAATATAACCAAACTCTGCCTGTATTCTCTGGAGGAGTGGTATCAACGCCCATTTTTGACCTTGATACTCCGTCATGAGCTCATTCATTCGTGTTAAGTCAGGCTCGGGTCTTACCTCTACCTTAGCCACGGCCATTAATCCTTTCCAGCCTTACTGAACACGTCTTCAGAGCCGGGACTTTCGTCCTCGGGTCTAAAACAACATCAAATAGGCAACTAGCCGGGCTCTCCGGGAATGAAACTGGCATGAAAACCACTCCTGGAGGAAGCATATCTGTGATCTTGGCAGCCACAGCCAGCTCACCGACCGCTGATGCTACCTTGACCATGTCACCGTCACTGACTTTGAGACTCTCGGCATCGGACTTGCTGATTTCTACAAACGCAGCGGGGGTAAATTTCCTTAACCGCGAAGACCTTGAGCTCCTAGTACCGGTACCAAACCGGTACAAAATGGTTCCCGCCAGCAAAGTGAATGGGAATTCGCTGTTCGAATCTACACCCAAAGATTTGTACGCAACCGGCATAAAACGACAGCGCCCATCAGGAAATCCCCCCTTGATAAAATGCCGACCTTTTCTCTCTAGTTCGCCAGGACTGGCACCCTGGTAGGAAGGAACCAATTCCGAAATCTCTTCCATCACCTCACCGGGAGTGGAATATGGCATCGGAGAACCCATCTTCTCGGCTACCCGAAGTATTATCTCCCAGTCTGGGAGACTTTCCCCAAAAGGCTCAAGTGCCTTCCGTAGTCTCTGCACGGTGCCATCAAAGCTGGTAAATGTGCCCTCTTTTTCAGCAAAGCTCGTAGCAGGTAAGACTACGTCCGCTAATTTTGCCGTCTCAGTAAGGAAGATATCTTGTACCACCAGAAAATCGAGCGATTCCAAGGCTTGCCTGATAAGAGTCAAATTTGGAAAGCTCACCGCTGGATTCTCACCCAAGATATACATAGCTTTTATTCTACCTTCCCTGGCATCTCTGACCATTTCCAGAGCAGAAAGCCCGGTGTCAACAGGTAAACTGCACTTCCAGCGAGTCTCAAATTTCGCCCTTGCCTGATTATCTTGTAGAGACTGATAACCGGGCAGAAAATCTGGTAGGGTACCCATATCACAGGCGCCCCGTGCATTGTTTTCCCTCTCTAGTGCACAAATGCCGCCATCTCTGATATTGCCGGTCAATAGTGCTAGATTGGCTAAAGCAGCCACAGTGTCTGCCCCGTTAACCTGCTGAGTGACACCATTACCAAACACGATAGAAGCTGGAGACATTCTGGCAAAGAGCTGAGCAGCATGGCGTATCTTCTGGCTACTGACACCTGTGATTTGCTCCACATGCTCCAAAGTGTGCATCGCCAAAGCCTTGACCAGAGCTTCAAAGTTATCTGTTTTCCCGGTCACGTACTCTCTATCAAATAAGTCCTCGTCAATGATTACCTTAGCCACCCCATTTATGAGAGCTAGGTCAGTACCGATTTTGGGTTTCAGCCAAATGTGTGCCCGAGCAGCAAGCTTCGTTTCTCTAGGGTCTATTACCAGTAACTTGGCATGATTACGCCTGACGGCACGCTTAATAGCGTAGCTCACCAGCGGGGCTGAAGAGTCAGGACTAGCACCAATTAGCAATATCACTTGAGACTCTTCCAACCCGCCAAGGGAGCTTGTGGCACCCCGAAAGCCAACTGTTTCCCAGAGACCGCTATAGGCTGCAGAATTGTATAGCCGACTCCCATTGTCAACGTTGTTGGTGCCTAAGACACATCTAGCAAATCTTTGCAACAGGTAGTTCTCTTCATTGGTGCATTTTGATGAACCCAAGACAGCCAAACTGTTTGAACCATAGTTGTCTTTTATCTTATTGAGCCTATCAGCTACAAGACTGAGAGCTTCATCCCAAGATACGACCTGGAAGTTGCCATTCACTTTCACCAAAGGACTAGCTAATCTCTCCGGGCTATGCACAAAATCGCAACCATAACTCCCTCTAACACAAAGGGCGGCACGGTTGAGCGGACTATCTTCATCAGGTCTGACGCGGACTAGACGATTATTCTTTATCTCCAGGCAAATGCCACAGCCACAGCCACAAAATGGGCAAATCGTACGGACGGTCGCTGTGGTTGTCCCTCCATATACTCTTTCTTTTTCCATAATGGCACCAGTAGGACACAATGCTACACATGTCCCGCAAAATGTACACTCGGACTTCTCTAAAGGCTGGTCACCAACAGTTGCTGGTTTGGACAGAAAACCCCGACCCAAGTAGTCAATAGCGCCTTCACCAACCAGCTCTTGGCATGCTCGGATACACTTGGCACAAAGGATACACTTGCTCAAGTCCCGCT
>DTZC01000242.1 GCA_012961565.1 Dehalococcoidia bacterium | reverse complement strand
GGCTGGGGATTATTCTTGCTCATAGCCCCGGGTTTCAACCTACGGATTAAAATTAATTTACATTAATGATGTAGCGCTGAGGCTAAAGCCTCGGCTGCCCGACCCTGAAGGGTCGGGGCTACAGTGGTCAGTGAGGGTATATCAGGCCGAGACTACATTGGTGAATTAAGATGTATCAGGAATCAGTTGTTGCTAAACACTCTCCCTTGCGGTGATTGTTTGGGGATAGACCGCGTGATATACTGGATACTTAACGGGGGTAAGGATAAAAAAAGACCGGTGGTGAGCGAAGGCTTATCTTGAGGAAAAGATGTCGCTGGACCTGACTAATGTTATCGGTCAGATATGGGATTTGGCTGCCGCTGTGAGGAGTCGAGAGACTGAGAGGAAGACTAGGCTCGACTTTGCTGTGGAAACCCTCAAATCTGTGGCTACTGACTTTGATGGGTTAAGGCGGAGGGTGGAAACGGGCAAGACCACCTGGCTGGTTGCCGCTCTCAAAGAAAGAGCTGACCTGTGTCAGCCAGCACCGCCCTGTCCCGAAGACTTCATCGTGTTAGCTAGTGACGGTTCTCATATTGATATCGACCGTCATCAGTCAGCTCACTGTTTTCTGATAAATATCGGCGTTGTCCGGCTTCAGTACGGGAAGAATGCTGATGCTCAGCTCTCAAGTTTCCCATTCCTCTATTTTGAGGACGAGGAGACCACCATTGATTCTCCAGATGGACAGCGTACTCCGATAGAAGGGCAGCTTCTGGGAGTGAAACGCAGTGTCGAAGAATGCCGTGTGCTAGCTGAAAGAGCGCATCAGTTGACAGGAGACATGCCAGTTGTGGCGTTGCTTGACGGCTCTCTCATATTGTGGGGCTTGACGGGGCAGGCGTATAGCGATTTCGTAATCCGTGAACTGCTAATAGGGGGCTTTTTGAAGCATCTCAACAGGTTGAGAGAGCTTGTGCCGCGCAGACGGCTGGCAGTAGCCAGCTATATCAGCTTTCCCCGCAGCACGGATGTGGTTAATCTGCTGCGGCTGGCTATTTGTCCTTATGAGCCTGTGGACTGCGACCGCAATTGCCCGGGTAAGTTCGAGGGGCGGGAGTGTGATAGAGTGGGAAACCTGCTTGACCGTGACCTTTTCGGCAGAGTGTTGGCTGTGGGAGAACGGTCGGCTATATTCGGCAGCCGTTCTTCAGTGGTGCTGAAGTATTACGGAGCTCAAGAGGTCAATTTCTTCTATATCAGGTTAGATGGCGAGATAGCCAGGGTGGAAGTTCCTCAGTGGGTGGCTCAGGATGGGGAGCTGGTGGGATTGGTGCATTCAGTGGTCTTAGACCAATGTCAGCGAGGGCTGGGGTATCCAGTCGCCTTGAGCGAGGCACATGAGCAGGCAGTGGTCACAGGTGCTGACCGGGAGCAATTCTGGATATTGGTTGAGCAAGTTCTGGCAGAAGGCGGAGTGTATCTGGAAAGCTCAGCCAAGCGGCAAAGCAAAAGAATCAGGTGGCTTTAGGAAGGCTGTTCAGGGATGTTGGCTAGTTTGTGCTAGGGCTCCCGGCTTGTACTGTATCAGGTCAGATAATTTGAGGATTGTTGTGCCTGGCTGCTAAGGCATTAGGTCTGTAATTAGGAGCAAAAGTCAAAAAGTGGAGGTACCGAGTAAAATAGCCGAGGTTGTCGAGTCCAGCAGCGCTGAGTTTACTGCTCAGTGCTATAAGCTGGAACAGGCGCCTCCCTTGGGCTGTCTGGTCAGGGTTGGGGGGAAGCCTCTTGAAATCTACGGCGTGGTCTATAATATTGAGACTCATAGCCTTGAGCCGGGGCGGCGGATAGTAGCTCGGGGTGAAAAGATGGAGAGCGAGGATGAAATCTTCCAAGCTAATCCCCAGCTATCCAGGCTTTTGAGGACTGATTTCAACGTTCTGGTGGTAGGATATAGTCAAGGCGATAGTCTGTGCCAGCACCTGCCACAGAGGCCAGCACCCATCCACGGTTTTGTTTATATCTGCACGGAGGAGGAGATCAGGACGTTCACCGATTGCCTAGACTTTCTCGGCTTGCTTGTCGATGCCAGACTACCTGTCCCTATGGAGGAGGTTACTGCGGCTTGCCTGCGATATATCAGTCAGGCTCATCCTGACCGTCAGGCTTTTTTGGTCCGGGCTGGTAGGGAACTAGCTTATCTACTGAGCGGCGATGCTAGGAAACTGAGTTCACTGCTTAAGAGGCTTAAATGAAGGAAGGTCAAAATTCTGGCACACATAACCGCCTGGGCATTATTGTCTCAGGTTCACTGACCCGTGGTGTGGAGGCGAAGCTTGATAGTTCAGTGTCGGTGGAGGATATCGCAGTAGGACGGTATGTGGCTATCGAGGGGGAGAAGCGCCGTTTCTTCGGCATGATTACTGATGTCAGTCTGGAGACGGTTGACCCCAGAGCTATGCTCTCACCGCCTGATGTCTCTGACCCGTTCATTGCCCAGGTGGTTGTGGGGACAGCTACTTACGGAAAGATTCGCGTCTTGCCTATGCTCACCATGGGTGGGGATGCTGCCAGTCTGCTGGAGGGACCGCAGCCAGCGAAGACGGTGCCACCCCATTTCTCCGAGGTGAGGCTGGCATCCCAGCGTGACGTTGAACTCGTTTTTGGTGCTGAGGATGAGAAGCGCTTTTATGTGGGCACACCGCTGGATATGGAGACTAAGGTCTGTCTGGATGTCGCCCAGTTTGTCAAGCGCTCCAACGGGGTTTTTGGTAAGAGCGGCACGGGGAAGACTTTTTTGACCCGTCTGCTCCTTATCGGCATTTTGCAGAAAGGTGTGGCAGTTAACTTGGTGTTTGATATGCATAATGAATATGGTTGGGAGGGAAGGAGTGAGAAGGGCTACCGGGTGAAGGGGCTAAAACAGCTTTTTCCCTCTAAGGTGGCGATTTTTGCTCTGGACGAGGAAAGCTCGAGGCGGAGGGGAGTAAGCACTGATTTTGTAGTCAGGATTGGCTATGATGAGATTGAACCTGAGGACATTGAGTTACTGCGGCAGACATTGAACCTGACCGAAGCTGCCACACAGGCAGTGTATCAGCTTAGGCGGGAGTTCGGCGACAAGAAGTGGCTGGAAACAGTGCTCAGCCTGAGTGATGAGGACAGCAAACAGTTCACTTCAAGGTTTAACATCCATGATAGCACCTACCGCAATTTGCGGCGTGGACTGGAGAATCTGCGGCGGTTCCCGTTTTTGGTTCCCCGGGCACCAGACGACTCCGTGCGCTGTATATTGGAGTACCTAGAGCGGGGTATTAACGTAATTCTCGAGTTCGGGAGGTATGATGATTTTGCTGCATACATTCTGGTAGCTAACCTGCTCAGTCGGCGGATTTATGCTAAATACAGGGAGAAGGCAGAGAGTGAGCTGGGGGGAAATGTGGCTCCATCTCAGCCGCTGGTAATCACTATCGAGGAAGCGCATCGTTTTTTAAACCCCGAGGTCTCAGCCCGGGCTATCTTCGGGAGAATTGCCCGTGAGATGAGGAAGTATAATGTCACTCTGTTGGTGGTTGACCAGCGTCCCAGCGGTATTGATGATGAGGTCATATCCCAGTTGGGGACCAAGGTGACCTGCCTTCTTGATGACGAACGGGATATTGATAGTGTACTTGCCGGCGTCTCGGGCAAACATGAATTGAAATCGGTGTTATCCA
The DNA here is from genome assembly GCA_012961565.1 of Dehalococcoidia bacterium. Lineage (GTDB taxonomy): Bacteria > Chloroflexota > Dehalococcoidia > GIF9 > UBA5629 > DTZC01. The sequence continues at coordinate 1,768 of DTZC01000242.1, read as the reverse complement.
AGCTGGAAACAAAACAGCAGGCGCTTATCTTCGGGTATGCTGTGCCCATGCCGGTGGTGATTAAGATTCGTGAATATGGCTCGGCGGAATCATATAAGCAGCTTGGTTTCCTTGAAGCTGCTGAATTAAAGAGAAAGGTGGAAAAGGATATGGAGGACTTGTGGGGGCCTTGAGATCGGTTATCTTTCTATGTAAACCTGGCTCAATGTGGGGATACCCTGAGCGTCCAAGTTGTAATTTTTGACATAAGGTTTGATTAGGAGATATGTCTTCCCGAACCATAGAGGTAAGCAGGCGGCATCGTTTACCAGTATTTGCTCTGCTTGCTGGTAGAGGTTGAGTCTGGTTGTTTCGTCTGGTTCGACAGCTGCTTGGTCAAGCAGGGCGTCGACATCGGGATTGCTGTAGCCGCCAGCATTATACTCAGTGTCGGTGTGGAATAGAACATCGAGAAAGTTCTGGGGGTCCGGATAGTCTGCAATCCAGCCGGTAATAAACATCTCGTCAACTTCCTGTTTCAAGTGGTAAGAAAACACTTCTGGTTCGAGTTGCCTTACGCTAACCTCAACTCCCAAGTTCTGACGCCAGTCGAGGATGATGGCACCTAGATATTCGGGTATGTTGCCGCCCCAACCTGAGGTGGTGAGTGTGATGGGGGGCAGATTGGCAACACTGCCATATTTTGAGGCGGCTATCAGACTTCTTGCTTTATCTACATCATAGGTGAGTCCCTGAAGGTTCTTATTGTATCCTGGCATGTTCGGCGGCAGAATGCCGTGGGCTTTGGTTGCCGTCCCTTTGAGGGTGATTTTGATGATTCGCTCTTTGTTAATTGCGTGACAGAAAGCGCGGCGGATATTGACATCATCAAATGGCGGTTTTGTGGTATTGAAAGCGATGTAAAACAGGCTTAACTCGGGGAATATGGACAGTTCCCTGTAGAAAGGACCGCTTTTGTCGGTCACGGCGTCGATGTAATACTCATAGACCGGTGCCACGTCGATTTTACCCGTTTCATATAGTGCCATTGGCATGCCAGCTAGCAGGTGGAAGATGATTCTGGTGGTGGCGGGTTTTCCGTAATAGTGTTCATTTGGCTCCAGTATCAGTACCTTACCTGCCTGCCATTCCTTGAGTTTGAAGGGACCGGTCCCGTTCGGTTTGTGCCACCATTTCTTCCCCGTTTCAACGTTAGCTTTATCGACAACAAAGGCTGTGGGATAAGTGAGTTTGGCTAGGAAGTAAGCCTTGGGAGCATCAATAGTAATCTTCAGCGTGTAGTCGTCGATGACCTCAACGCCACTGATTTCGGTGGCTTTACCCTGGAGCATGTCTTTGGCGCCGACGATATCACCTAGATAAGTGGCTGCAGTCTGTGACCCTGTTTCCGGGTTGCAGGCTCTTTCCCACGAATACTTGAAGTCTTGGGCGGTGACCTCTCTCCCATCATGGAACCTTACGCCTTTGCGCAGATAGAAGGTATATGTCCTGCCGTCATTGCTTTTTTGCCAGTTGCGGGCGATATCGGGCGCAGGCTTGGAGTCGTCGCCCAGGCGGACCAGCCCGCTGAATATTTGCATGACATAGGTATGTGAGCTCATTTCGCTGGAGATTGCCGGGTCGAGGGTTAATGGACCGGTATCCCAGAGGTTAAGAGTAGGAACTGCTGCTTGTGGCTGGCAATGGATAACGAGGGGGTATGCCAGCAGAGCACCGAGAAGAATGCCTATTAAAGCTAGTTGGCAAGTCTTTTTCATCATCTGTAATC
>DTZC01000241.1 GCA_012961565.1 Dehalococcoidia bacterium | reverse complement strand
TCGACCAGCATGCGGCGCATGAGCGTATCCTGTTCGAGGGAATCCTTGCCCAGCGCTCCCAGCAAAAGGTTGAAACCCAGGGGCTGCTTGAGCCCATTACCGTAGAACTGAGTCCCGAACAGGAAGAGGCCTTCGAGGCGAAGGGCGAACTGCTCACCAAGTTTGGCTTTAGCCTAGAGCCCTTTGGGCTGAGAACCTACCGGTTAACGGCCGTCCCCGCTATTACCAAGAGAGCAGACCTGGTTGAAACGGTGAGAGGGCTGCTCGACTCTCTGAACGCGGACGATGAGCCCTCAAGACGTGAGGAGCGGTTGGCTCAATCCCTAGCCTGCCACAGCTCTATCAAAGCAGGACAGTCGCTAACTGCAGAGGAGATGAAGGAACTGATTAGGCAACTGGAAGAGACGGCCCAGCCAAAAACCTGCCCTCATGGCAGACCAACCATGGTCCATCTAAGCTCGCGCCAGCTGGAAAGGGAATTCGGCAGGGCAGGATAGCGCGGTCACTGTTTGCCATAATCAGGTGACCGACTCCTTGCCAGCATATTCATTGAGTCGACATAACGGCGAATCTGAAGGCAATTTCCGGGGCAGCTTCACCTTATCCCTCAAATTGAGTGACAGGCAGATCAAACCAACCGGCAGAGTCAGCTACCACACCCCACGGCTTGAGGAAGCTTTCTTTTGCCTTCGCTCATGCTTCCGATAGGTTTCCCGAAGCCCCCGCCATACCACTATTGTTGTTACCTTGATACCCACTCCCCGCCTGCCCTCCTTGAGGTCTCATGATAGGAAACGGTCAGCGCCAAGAGTGCCAGGCTCTGCACCAGATCACTGGAATAGCGTTTCCCCCTTCTCTGAGAAGAAGCCAGCGAAGAGGGAGGAAGTGCAACCACATGCTTTGCAGGTGACCTGAAGTAAGGCACAATTACTTTGCCATACCCAATGTAAAACCACCTTTGCCCCCTCCTCTGCGTTCAAAGCCCGGGCTTTCCGCGCACTGAGGGCACAGGATAATGCCCTTGCCATCTCTCTTCCCCTCTGCCAGGGCCCGCCAAACCACTGGGCAAACTGCTCCTCTGAAACTCGATCATCTTTTCACCGACCAGCAGCATTCCACAATGCCAGGCAGCTAACTTCCTTCTCTGCTCTGGCCTGCCGATTTATCCTCTATGGTTGGATGGCATACCCTGGTTAAGTCATTGCGATTCTCGTAATAATGTAAGAACCGCGCAATGGCTTTAGCCGCGCTATCTATAGAGAAATAGGTGGGAATCCCCTCACGGTGGCATTTCTGCTGGCAGGTAATAGCGGTTTCCAAGCTTCCGCCAGTGGTAATCTGGTCAATTACCACCGCCATCGGTTTAAGGGTTTCTTTGTATGCTCGTATTGCATTATCCAAAATGGCGGTAGCATATTCCTCAGGAAAAGATGGAAAAGGTGGCATAATAGCCAGAGGTAAATGGAAAATAAGCATATCAACCCCGCTGTAATCAGCCAAGGTCTTCACCACAGAATAGACAGCCGGGGTATAGAACTGAGCTGCCAGGTCAACCGGATTGTTGAGGCTTATTCCAGCATCAGTATTGACCAACTGCCTCAGCTTCTGCCGCACCTCCGGGGGTAAAGGTGGCAGAACAAAGCCGCAGGAAACGTATCTGTCAGTAGCCACCACTGCAGCCCCACCACCGACATCGATACAGCCGAGCCTCCATCCAGAGGGCACAGGTAAGTACAGGAAAGTGACCAGGATGTCAGCCAGTTCTTCCAAGTTAGACACGGAAATAACTCCTGCCTGCCGCAGAAGTCCATCCCAAATGCGAGCTGATCCAGCAAGAACACCGGTATGGGAGGCGACTGCCCTGGCGCCGGCTTCAGTGCAGCCACCTTTCATTATTATCACCGGCTTAGCTGCAGCTGCCATTTTCAGGGCTTGGCCAAAACGCCTCCCGTCTTTCACCCCCTCGATGTAAGCGGCTATGATTTCAGTTTCTGGGTCAGCGGCAAGATATTCCAGAAGTTCGCTCTCATTGATATCAGCGGCATTGCCGAAGGATACTACCTTGCTGAAGCGGATGCCACGTTGGACTGCATATCTGGTAAAGTAGATGGCATTACCGCCGCTCTGGCAGATGAAAGCTACCGGGCCACTTTCCTTGGGATAATCGGGGGCATAGGAGACTCCCGCTTTGGGAGAATAAACCCCCATGCAATTGGGACCAATAAGCCTGACTCCACCACGACGAGCCAGGTCACATATTTCTGCCTCCAGCTTTTTCCCCTCCTCGGTGCCTATTTCACTAAAGCCAGAGGTGAAAAATTGAACTGCTTTTACCCCTTTTGCTGCACAGTCTTTAATCAGCCGAGGCACCGAAGCCGCTGGGATACAGCAGATAACATAGTCCACCGAGTCCGGAACGTCTTTGACACTGGGATAGATTTTCAAGCCACGAATTTCGCCGCCTTTGGGATTTATGGGATAAATCCCACCGCTGAAGCCGCACTGGATTAAAGCCCTTATGTAGGTTTCAGCTATATCCTCGTAGTCACGGTTACTCGAGACTCCGACTATAGCCACCGACCTGGGGTTAAACACTAAATCAAGCTCGGCTTTACCTGCCATTGTCACTTCCAGATTCTAAATCTCTGGTGAGCCTCCACTCACAGATAAGACGAAGTTCGTCACTCGCTTCCTTGGCGAGAGTACTGAGCACTTTATTTCTCCCAGTCTCGCTTGAGACTCATCGTTACACTCTATAGCACACTTCAGGGAGCTTCCTTCCGGGATTACTTTCCCTGACATATCTCAACATGTGACTGAGGTAGAGGATAACGAAACCCGCCAAGTCCTCCCCCTTCATCAACTTTATTCTATCGCCCCTGAACAAGACTTTAAGATTACTGGGGAACTCTTCGTCAGCGTGATTGAAGATAAAGAGGACCTGCACTCCGGGAAACACCTCCTTGCTTATCGCCCAGTCCTCGCCAAACCCTAAAGATTCTACCTTGCCGCCGATAAATTCAGCCAGCTTGGAAACGTCAGCAACATATTCTAGGGCTTCCTTCCTGGCGTTCACCGCACCTTCGACCTGACGCTGATGCGGGCTGACCACGCCTTCGACCTGATGCAAGCTGACCAGTTTATCATCCTTAAGCTCCATTGGGACAGCCTCCGAAGAAGGTGGCTCACAGCTCCAGTTTGGCGACCATCTCTTTAACGCCCACCCGAAGCGGTGAGCCTTCGGGTAATTCGATTATTGGGCTTCCTCTTATTTCCAGTTCTGCCAGGTTTGGGTCCTCAGCTACAATAGCCATAAGGCTAAGCCCAAAATCGCTAATAGCTTTATCTATCTCTCGCGGCAGACCGTTTTTAATCCGATTGACCACCAGGCAGACTTTTCCCACCTTGGTCCGCATTTCCCCAATCAGGTCTCTCATCCTGCCAGCAGCAGTGATACCCCGCATCGTCGGGTCAGAAACAATAATCAGAATATCCACATCTCTGGTGGTCTGTCGGCTGATGTGCTCCATCCCAGCTTCAGAATCGATGACAGTATAATCATAGTTCTTAGCCAGCCGGTCAATAGAAATGCGCAGCATATGGTTGGCAGCACAATAGCACCCCGGTCCTTCGGGACGACCCATAGCCAGAAGGTCAACCCTTTCCGACTCCACGAGGGCTTCTCTTATCTTCATGTCAAGCACGTCTTGTTTGGAAATTGTGGGTGAAAGGCGACCTTTCTGCATATCCTGGGTAAGGTCTTCACGAGCCCTGCCCACCGTTTCCCCCAGCGGTAATCCCAAAGCGGTATTAAGATTCGTGCTCGGATCAGCATCGATGGCCAGAACGACTCCCCGTTGAGACAGCAAATCTATGAGCAAAGCGGCGATGGCCGTTTTGCCGACACCTCCCTTCCCCGCAACTACTATCGTTTTTCCCACTTTGCACCTCCAACATGGCACTGGAACTAGTGGAAAATGAACAAAATTGGCACTTTAGATAAACACGACCATATATTATACCTAGAAACTAGCATGCTGGCTATAAAGTGCTACCCACACCGACCAACAGTTGACAGTTACCAGGCTCTATGATGCTATCAAACAGGCAAATTGACACTTGATGACCTGTCTCCGAGGATAAAGCAATTGAAAGAGAGAAGGGAACAGTTGGAGGCTCAGAAATGGGAACTAGACTGGCAACTGAAAGAATGGCGGGTAGAGCTTGCCGATATCGAAACAGTGACCCGATATGTGCAGGATTTGCGTAACCTGCTAAGTCAAAGTGCGATTGCGGAGAGGAAGTCATTTATAAAGAGCTTTGTTAAGGAAATAGTAATGACCAATGATACTGCCATATTAAAGTACACTATACCGTTACCAAAAGCAGGTGTGCTCGAGGAACATCTTGGAGTTCTCCACATTGCACACCATGGTGGAGCTGAGGGGAGTCGAACCCCTGACCTTCTGAATGCCGTTCAGACGCTCTCCCAACTGAGCTACAGCCCCATGCCTGGCCTACGCATGTGGCCTATAGCATCAATCCAGAATGTGTGAAGTGCCCTCAATTTCGTGCCTGCAGAAAATCGTTCTTAAGCGGAGAAGGAAAGTACATCTTGGATAGACTC
>DTZC01000240.1 GCA_012961565.1 Dehalococcoidia bacterium | reverse complement strand
CGGGGAGAGGAAAAGACCTCCTATTTCGCCATGTGGGCCTCTTCTGTCAGTATTGCCGCCTTTATTGCACCGAATATGAAACCAGCGATACTAATGCTGTGCTTGATGGCGAACTGGACGATTTTATCGCCGCCTATTTGCGCCATAAACTGGGAGAGAAGTCATGATTAAGTGGTTCTTCGTGCCAATCCTGCTTGTCCTCCTTATCATCCCGGGAACAGCTTATACCCAGGAGCAAATCGCACTGCTGGATAGCACCGTTGAGACACGTTTCCCCCTTTCTCTGACTTTCAGAATCAAGGCTGAAAGCCCCTATGATATCACCAGAATCCGCCTTCATTACGAGGTCGATAGAATGAACTACACCAGAGTTATCAGCGAAGCCTGGCCCGATTTCACTCCATCCCCGAAGGTGGAAGCAAAATGGACATGGGATATGAGGAAAGCAAGTCTCCCCGCCGGGGCAACAATCAAATTCTGGTGGACCATCGAAAACGCAGGCGGGGATAAGCTGATAACGCCTGCTGACACCATCCACTTTGATGACCTCCGTTACTCGTGGCAGAAGTTAACCCAGGGACAGATAAGGCTCTTCTGGTATGAAGGCAGCCAGTCTTTTGCTGCCGAGCTGATGGCTTCGTGTCAACAGGCATTACAAAGACTGGCTGAAGATATCGGCATCTATCCTGAAAGAACTATCAGCATATATGTGTATGCAAGTAGCAGTGACCTCCGCGGGGCTATGATATTCCCGCGTGAATGGACCGGAGGAGTCGCCTTCACTGAACACGGCATCATCGCCATCGGTGTGCCACCAGATGAACTGGACTGGGGGAAAAAAGCTTTGGCTCACGAGCTGGGACACATAGTAATCCACCAGATGACTTTCAGCCCTTACGGAGCGATGCTGCCCACCTGGTTGGATGAAGGTCTGGCTATGCGCGCTGAAGGCGAACCCGACCCTTATCTTCAAAACTGGCTCAAAAAAGCAATCGATCAACAAAAACTCATATCAGTCCGCAGGTTGTCCAGTCCCTTTTCCGCCAAGCCGGAGCAAGCCTATATTTCCTACGCCCAGAGCCAGAGCCTGGTTGACTTCCTGATAGAAAGCTATGGCAAGAACAAAATACTACGCCTTCTGCAACTTCTGAAACAGGGTAATACCTGTGATGAAGCCTTGACTACGGTCTACGGCTTCGACCAGGACAGGCTCGATGAGCTGTGGCGCGAATATATCACCAAGCAAATGCACTCCCTGTCTGAGTTTGAATATCCCATCTCAGGAAAAACTAGCCCCGAGGCCACTTCACTCGTCACAGTACTTGCTGAATCACTGCCCGCAGAAACGTCAGGGCTGCTAGAGGTTAGCTAATTGAAAAAATCTTTTACCCTTCATGACATGCCCATTTCCGAACGTCCCCGGGAAAGGCTACTCAAGCTGGGGGCTGAGGCTCTTTCCAGCCAGGAGGTTCTAGCCCTGCTCCTGGGCCGTGGCACCAAAGGCGAATCGGTAATGGTCACCGCTCAAAAACTGATAAGCCAATTTGGTAACCTGAAGAACCTCGCCTCAGCATCAATAGAAGAGTTGACCAAAATAACCGGCATCGGCACTGCCAAAGCCGCCCAGATTAAGGCTGCCTTTGAGCTCAGCCGGCGGCTCGAAGAGCCTCCAGACAGAGCCCCAAAAATCACAGTCAAGTCTCCCGAAGATATCCTGAAATCGGTGCGAAGCCTGCTGAAGGGCAAGAGGAAGGAACACTTCTTAGTGCTTTCATTAGACACAAGGAATCACCTGATAGACATGCACAAGGTCTCCATTGGCAGCCTTGACTGCAGCATCGTACACCCCCGGGAGGCCTTCAAAGAAGCCATCGCTGACAGCGCTGCCTCGGTCATCTTTGTCCACAATCACCCGTCTGGCGACCCCACACCTTCCGCCGATGATATCCAGCTAACCAAACGCCTCACCGACGCCGGCCAAATCCTGGGCATTGAAGTTCTCGACCATGTAATCGTCTGCGATGAGGATTACTTAAGCATGAAAGCAAAGAACCTGTTCTAGAGATTACAGATGATGAAAAAGACTTGCCAACTAGCTTTAATAGGCATTCTTCTCGGTGCTCTGCT
>DTZC01000239.1 GCA_012961565.1 Dehalococcoidia bacterium | reverse complement strand
CAACACAATGTCATCCTCGTCAGGAAGAACAGTCCTGGGGTCAAGGAGCAAAACATCATCACTGATACGCCCGATGATCGGTGGCTTGCTGCTCCGCAGTCTCTGAGCCAAAAGCTGAGCCAAATTCCGCTTATCCTCTCTGCCGCCGATAGCCACAAGCCTGGTAGGCAGCCCGGTCCCAGGCAGACTGCCGCCGCCGACCATAGTCTCACCTTCAACCACCTGAACCACATCGCCAAGCGCCTGTGCCCAGGTTCTAGCTCGTTTTTCCACCACCTCCAGAGGCATTGAGACCATCTGCCAGACTGGGACCTTTTCCATTGCTTCACCCTTCAGATAGTGAACTAACGTAGCAGCTAACCCAGCCAGTCTTATTTTATCTATCCGCACTGCTCGAGCTAGCGGATGTCTTTTCAGCTTGTCAAGAAGGAACTTCTTGCCCACAATAATACCTGCCTGGGGACCGCCGATAAGCTTGTCCCCTGAGAAACAAGCGAGCCCAACACCAAGAGAGATGCTTCGCTGTACCATAGGCTCGGGTGCCAGCCCGAAATCAGTCGTGTCCACAAAACAACCGCTGCCCAAATCATCAAGCACAGGTAGATGATGTTTATCACCAAGGGTAATCATTTCCTCTAAAGTAACAGAGTGGACGAAACCTTCGACTCTAAAGTTGCTGGTGTGAACCCGCAATAGTGCTGCTGTCCGGGGCGTAATAGCTTGCTCGAAGTCGTGAATGTACGTGCAGTTTGTAGTTCCTACCTCCACCAGCTTTGCTCCACTCTGCTTCATCACATCGGGAATACGAAAACCGCCGCCGATTTCCACAGCCTGACCTCTGGAGACAATCACCTCCCTCCTTCTAGCTAAAGCAGTAAGAGCCAGCAGCACGGCTGAGGCATTGTTATTTACCACCAGCGCTGACTCCGCACCAGTCAGCTTGCAGAGGAGTTGCTCGATATGAATCTGACGTGAACCCCGACGTCCACTCTCAAGCTCAAACTCCAGGTTGCAGTAGCCGGCAGCAATCAATCCCATAGCCCTTACAGCCTCCCTGCTGAGCGGTGCCCGACCCAGATTAGTGTGAAGTATCACCCCACTAGCATTAATGACAGGACGCAAGCTTGGCTCAAGCAGTGCCTGGACCTTATAGCAGACAGAGTCCACTATCTCATCGGTAGAAGGACATGAACCTCCCAAGGCGATAGAACGGCGCTCTTGTTCCAGTTGTTGACGAATCACACCTGCAACAAAGTCATGTGAGTAGGCTTCACGAAGCTGACTAATCCGCGTGTCAGAAATCAACTTGTCCACGCTCGGGAGACCGCGATATCTGCTCTCCATGACGTGCAAATATTCTACTATACCTGCGACCAGTTTCAAAACAAATGGGCTTTGCCTGACATCTTGCTCAGCAGAGCAAGTCTATTGCCGGAACAGATGGACATTGAATAGACATAAAGCTAAATTGACTCGTGTAGACACCCTACTTTGCCTCGCATCGGAGCCAATGTTACAATACACTCCAAATGAGCAAGGAAAAGTATCTACGCCTAACGCGCAGTGTCAGTGGGGCTGGCTGAGCCTCCAAGCTGGGTCCGGGAGACCTGGATGAAGTCCTGTGCGGGCTGCCTCTGATACCTGACGATAACGTCATTCGAGGTATGGAGAGCCTTGATGATGCCGGCGTCTATAAATTGAGCGATGATTTGGCTGTTATCCAGACTATTGACTTCTTCACACCCATAGTCGATGACCCCTACGATTTCGGTCAAATTGCCGTGGCGAATGCACTGAGTGATATCTACGCTATGGGCGGTAGAGCACTAACCGCGATGAACATAGTCTGCTTTCCAGCGAAGTCGCTGGATATCTCCGTGTTAAAAGAGATACTCAGGGGCGGAATTGACAAGATGAGAGAAGCAGAAGTGACACTTATCGGGGGACACAGCATAGAGGATGCAGAGCTAAAATACGGTCTTTCTGTCACCGGCACGGCACACCCTAAACATCTGGTGACAAACTCTGGCGCCAGAGTGGGAGACAAGCTTATACTGACCAAGCCCTTGGGTACAGGAATCATAAGTACTGCCTTGAAAGCAAACGCCGCCAGCAAAGAGACTATAGCCAAAGTGACTGGTTATATGGCGAGCTTAAACAAAAAAGCCTCAGAATTGATGCAGGAAACTGGAGTCCATGCCTGTACTGATGTAACTGGCTTTGGATTTCTGGGTCATGCTTCACAGCTCGCTCGAAACAGCAACGCAGGCATTAAAGTGCACTCAGGCTCGATCCCCTTCTTCACTGAAGCACCAGACTTTGCCAGGCAAGGTCTTTGCCCTGGCGGTCTGCACAGAAACAGAGAATTCTACGGCAAATTGGTCGAGTTCTCCAGCCAGGTGCCTGAAAATATGAAGGACGTGCTCTTTGACCCTCAGACCTCGGGCGGGCTCCTAGTCGCATTACCCCCGGACAGAGCCCAATTGTTAATGGAGAAGCTGAAAGAGGCAGGTATAGCAGAGGCAGCTATTGTCGGCGAGATACTTGAGAGTCCAGCGGGCAAGATAATAGTGGAATAACAGAAAGACAGCCTTGCCCTGGGAAAATAAACGGGCTTCGATAAAATCAGAAGCCCGGTTTGTGTCTGGTGGAGGCGGGGGAGGGTTGAACTCCCCGTCCAGAGGAAGGTTGCCAGAATCTACTACAGGCTTAGCCAGCGTTTTAGTCTCGCCCGGTCAGCCTCCTGCTGGCAGAGTATGACCGAGCCAGCCGATACTGCTTAGCCAACCCCTATCGACATCAGGGTTGGAGCACCCCGACTCATCGGCACCCAATCCTAACCCATCGGGGTGAGGTCAGGTTGGATGTGCAGCCTCAATTAGGCTGCAATTGGAACTGCTTCGGCAGTTGTCTTTTGCCACCTGTTTTACGAGGGTGATGGCACCTCGGCCTGCAATCCTGTAAGCCTTCCACTGTCGAAGCCTCTCGCCCCCATGCCCAAATTTTAAACGTACCTAACGCCGCCGAAGCGCCCGTTCTATCTCCCGCTCAGTTTCACGCCGAGCCAGTGCCTCACGTTTGTCATGGAGCTTCTTGCCCCGCGCTACGCCAAGTTCCAGCTTGGCAATTCCTCTTTTAATATATAACTTCAAAGGCACCAAAGTCAAACCCTTCTGGGTCACCATGCCGGCAAGTTCATCAATCTGACGTCGGTGCAGCAAAAGTTTACGCGGACGATTTGGCTCATGGTTATAGTAGCTACCGGGCTGATAGGGGGCGATGTGCGCATTATGTAACCAGAGTTCACCACCCTGAGGTCTGGCATAGGCATCACGAATATTTACCCGCCCAGCACGTATGGACTTTATCTCGGTGCCGGTAAGAGCAATCCCGGCTTCCAGAGTTTCCAGAATATGATAATCGTGATAGGCTTTGCGATTGATAGTTACCGTCTTTAACTCCACCATATGTGCTACAATTCTACCACTACTGCAACAAAAGCGTAAGGACAAAGAGGTGTGTTATGTCAAATCAACCGAGCAGTTACTGGTTATTAATCCCTGCCTTTCTTATAGCTAGCCTCATCGTTGGCAGTGCGCTACTGGCAGTAAAGCAAATTACCCATAAGTCTGTTGAAATCACTGTCTCGCCAGCTGTTGCTTATCAGAGCAAAGGGGAGGTGTATGTAGGCGGTTCAGTAGCCAACCCTGGCTTCTATCCCCTGAGGGAAGGAGACACCATCAATGCCATTCTGGAAGCCGCTGGAGTTATGCCTAATGCCGACTTGACTCGCCTCGAGCTTCATGTGCCCAGATCGGGAGAAAGCCATCCGCCACAGAAGGTAAACATAAATCGCGCTGAACCATGGTTGCTCACTGCCCTGCCCGGAATAGGACCGGGCAAGGCCCAAGCTATTGTCAACTACCGAAACCAGCATGGGCATTTCCATAATGTCCAGGATTTGCTGAAAGTCGAAGGTATTGGCTCTTCTACACTGGAGAAGATAAAAGACCTGATAACCGTGGAGGACTGAAGGTGCTGTGACCCTTATTTATCTCAGCATTGCCTGGGTCATAGGTATTTACTCAGGCTCTAAGATTGCCTTATCACCAATCATTATTTGCTTGGGACTTGTTCCAGTGTGTCTTATCCCCTTCTTCAGAGCCTACAAAAGACACCTTCTTCTGGCTGCATTTTGCATCATCACTTTTCTTGGCGGTTGTGTCCGCTTCCAATCAAGTCTGCCTCTGGTCGACGAACATCAGCTCCAATTCTACAATGACAGCGGAACAGTCACAATTGAAGGAATGGTGTGCATCGAACCAGAGCCAAGCGACAAAGGCTCTACCTTACAGATTTCAGCCGCCAGAATAAGAACCAGCGGCGAGTTGAAACAAATCGCGGGTAAGGCTCTGGTGCGTGTGCCTCAACACCAAGAATATCATTATGGCGATGTACTGAAAGTAACCGGTAAGCTGGAAACACCACCTCAGTTCGAAGACTTCGACTATAGGAGTTATTTGGCGCGGCAAGGAATCTTCTCAATCATAAACTACCCGCAGATAGAGGTAATCGGCACAGGTCGTGGATTCACACCCCTGGCCTGGATTTACTCTCTCAGAAGCCGCCTCTGGGAAAGCCTTTCACTCGCCTTACCTGAGCCACAGGCATCGCTAGCACAAGGCATTCTCCTTGGCTTAAGGGGAAACATACCAGACAGCCTAAATGAAACATTCGCCAAAACCGGCACTGCCCATCTGCTGGCAATATCCGGTCTGCACCTCAGTATCATCATAGGCATGCTTCTCAGCACAGCAATCTGGATTTTTGGAAAACAGCATTTCATCTATGTATGGCTGGCTTTTCTGGCAATCTGGCTGTATGCCACAATTGCCGGTCTACGCCCGCCCATAGTCCGCGGTGCCATAATGGGAAGCCTATTCCTAACAGCCGAATATCTAGGCAGACAGCGCAGCGCATTGACTGCACTCAGTTTCGCTGCCGCAGTGATGGTGGGAATCGAACCACAAGCCCTGTGGAACGCTGGCTTCCAGCTGAGTTTCCTTGCTATGGGAGGACTGATTTTCTTCTTCCCACGATTCCAAGCCATCGGGAGAAAAGCACTGAGCTCAGCTACAAGGACAGAAAGTGCTACAGCCTCCTTGATTAGTTTCATGGTGGATAGCTTAGCAGTCATCCTGGCTGCCATACTAGCCACCTGGCCAGTCATTGCTCACCATTTCGGCATCGTCTCCCTAGTTGGCTTGCCAGCTACCTTTTTCGCCATGCTGGCACTACCGGGCATTATCGTCACCACAGCCGTAACCGGTGTAATTGGGCTTTTCACACCGCTCCTAGCCCAGATCCTGGGCTGGGCAGCTTGGCTCTTCCTCAGCTACTTCATTGTGGTGACCAAGAGCTTTGAGGCTATACCATTCTCATCCCTCCAACTGGGCAATGTGAACCTCTGGCAAATATGTGTCTATTACGCCCTGCTAGTAGCAACCGTAACAGCTATTAACTACCGAAGACGATTAGCTGATTTCTTTTCTCGGACGGCTGTCAATATGGGGAAGGCTATTAGTAAAGCTAAAGAGCATGCCTCAGGACTGCCGAAGAAATGGGTAATTACGCCACTTCTAATTGTGAATGTCCTTGTCTGGACAGCTATTTTGAACATGCCAGATGAGAGACTGCACGTGAGCATACTGAACGTGGGTCAGGGAGATGCCATTCTAATCCAAACTCCGGGGCGACAGGACATCCTCATAGACGGAGGACCTAACCCACAAGCAGTATGTACAGAATTAGGAAAGAAGTTGCCTTTCTGGGACAGGAGTATCGACCTGGTGGTCTTAACCCAGCCACAAGCTGACCACACGGCAGGGCTGATAGAAGTGCTCCAAAGGTACAAGGTAACACGTGTGATAGAGTCTGGACTTACTAGTAGCTCAACTACATATCAAAAATGGTTAAGCGTGGTTAAGGATAAGGGGATCGACTATAAAATAGTCCATGCCGGGCAGACTATAGAATTAGACAGTGAAATGAGGATGGAGGTGCTTCACCCCCCATCGCCTTGGCTTCAAGGTACCTCAGACGATATCGACAACGACAGTCTGGTATTGCGTTTGAGCTGGAACAAGATAAGCTTTCTGTTTACCGCAGACATCGGGAAGGAAGCTGAGTTGCATCTTATTGCCCAGCGCGCCAAATTGAAAAGCACTGTATTAAAGGTCGCTCACCATGGTAGCCGGACTTCCACATCTTCAGAATTCCTAGCTGTTGTCGACCCGGAGATAGCAGCAATCTCAGTCGGTGCAAAGAACAGGTTTGGGCTTCCTGATGCTGGGGTGGTCACCAGACTAATACAATGGCTTGGAAATAATAGGGTCTATTCAACCTCATCTCACGGAAGTATTGAGTTCATAACCGACGGTGAGAGACTATGGCTACAAACAGATAGGAGACACACAGAAACTCGGTAACCAAAAATAGACCTGCTAAATGTACTGCCACTTCAAAAAGCTCCCCACTTCGAAATCAAACAATGGTCACAATTTGACGTAACACTTTAGTCCTAACAGTCAGAGCCAGATAGAAAGCAGCCTGCAAAGGTATTGACAGCAAAAGCAGTGACTTGCTAATGTTAGGTGATTTGTACCAGATTGCAGAAACTAACAGCCCACCGTAGAAGTGTCCCAGGAAAATATGGCTCACCAACAAGAAGGACTATCTCTCAACAGCTCATGCTTAGAACTGGAAGCAACAAACATCAACCTCATTGCTTCCAGAGCTATTACTCAGGCGCTACCACTCATCCGCAGCCACAACCAGTCCCTGACGTTAAATCTAACACCCCGGTTGCCCAAAATAGCTGCCGACCCATTACGGATAGAACAGGTCTTACTCAACTTAATCTCCAATGCTGTAAATCTAACCCCAAACGGCGGTAACATCTCCATATCAGCATATGAAAGGCAAGGATTCGTCCTTGTCAGCATTACGGATAGCGGCACAACTATACCGCCGGAGAAGAGGCAGGAAATTTTCAAACCCCACTGCTACTTAGAAGATAACAGAGGACAGCAAATTCCAGAAATAGGTTTAGGCTTATCCCTGTGCAGATATTTTGTGGAACTCCACGGCGGCACTATCTGGCTAGAAACTAAAGGGCGCAGCAAAGGCAATACTTTTACCTTCGCCTTACCACTACACCCGAGGACATAATTTCTGCCTGCCTCACAATCTCCGTCCGCCTAGAAAAGGGCACCCATAGCATTAACCAACAACCTTTTGCCAATAGCTCCAGTGCAGAGAAATGACTTCAAGGATGGTTTAAATTGCCCTCCATATTCATCAGAGCAACCAAAGGCATCTCATGTATCAACTGCTACCTGCCAGTCGTTTGATTTATAGCCAATTTTGGCGTACAGTATAAGAAACTGTTAAGCTCAACATAACCGGGAGGCAGGAATGAGAAGTTTGCTCTGGCTGGCAGCATTACTCTGGGCTTTAATTGTACTGACACCAATCACATCGACTAGTGCGCAAGCCGATTTCAAAGTGTCTGACCTAAACATCAGCCCTCAGTCCGCTCAGGAGGGTGACACCATTACCATAAGTGCTAATGTAACCAATACTGGAGAAAAAGGCACTTACGCAATACAGCTAATAATAAACGGCGAGATTAAGGAGACCAAGGAATTGACTCTAGATGCAGGAGCCAGCGAGTTAGTCACCTTTACAATTACAGCGGGAAGCCCGGGTGACTATTTTGTAGAACTGGGGAATTCGAGCGGTAGCTTCAGTGTAGCAGGGTCATTTTGGTCCATATTCCCCACGTGGGTATGGATAGCTATCGGCATCATAGTTGGAATCCTAATTATATTAATCATAGTGCTTGCTGCCACACCACCGCGAAAAAAACAGCCTGAAGCAGCAACCGAAGGAGCAGTAACTAGACAATGGACTCCTAGTGATAGAGAGCCTGCTGTCTCACCACCGATACCAACGAGTGGCCCAGGACCAGCTATCCCACCGACAGGATACCAACCGACAATGCCACCGTCCCCACCAACAGGAGCTCCCACACCAAGAGCATATCCCACACCAAGCCAGCTTCAGACACCAGAGCAATTCCAAGCACCCATGCCAGCACAAGTACCACACCCGACGTATGCCCCAAGACCCCTCTTTTCCGTTAGCAACTTAACCATTATGCCAAATCAGGCAAAAGCGGGGCAACCGGTAACAATTAGCGCTATAGTATCCAACAACGGCTCAGAGGCCGGTAGATACAGTGTTATATTGCGAATCAATGGTCTGGTTGAAAACATAATTGAACTGGCTCTGCCACCAGGCACAAGCCAGCCAGCCACTTTCACCGTGGTAAAGGATGAAGGTGGGGAATACTATGCAGAAGTGGACGGACTAGGCGGCGCTTTTACCATCATACCGCTGGTCCCAGCAAATTTCACTGTAAGCAATTTGACTATAGTTCCAGAACGCATCAAACAGGGAGAAAACATCGCAATCAGCGCCACAGTGACCAACACTGGCGAGTTAGAGGGCAGTTATAGCTTGGTGCTAAAATTGAAAGGCGCGATAGAGAGCGTGGAAGAACTTACTCTAGGCCCTGGTGAAAGCCGTCGGGTAAGCTTTAACCTGACCAAGAATATCCCGGGTTTCTACAATGTAGAGCTGGATGGCCTAACTGGTAGATTTGTCGTCGAGATGGAATGGCAAGGGTAAACAAACCAAGAATCAAAGCCCTTCCTGAGCTGGCTCGGATACTAACTTGTACAGCTTGTCCCGACTTTCAATACGGTCAACATAGAGAACACCATCAAGATGGTCTATTTCATGCTCTAGAGCTTGTGCCAAAAGCTCTTCGCCCCTGAGACGAAATCTCCGTCCCTGCCTATCCTTGGCTTT
>DTZC01000238.1 GCA_012961565.1 Dehalococcoidia bacterium | reverse complement strand
GATTTTCTCGGCAGATGGCCTCAAGGTTGCTGAAGTTGTCGTTGACGATGATGGTGGAGTCAGGATAGCCTGATAGTCTCATCGTGGCTATTTTGATTGCTTCTGGGTCAGCATCGATGCCCAGAAGTTGACCATGAGGCATGATTCTTTTCAGGATTGCTAGAGCATGCCCGCCCGAACCCAAAGTGCAGTCGACATAGCGCTTTCCCGGTTTGACTTGAAGAGCTTCCAGAGTCTCTTCAAGCAACACTGGCGTATGAATTGGTAGTGTCATGGCTAAACTCATTGCTGTGCCTCAAGGCTTTCCATTATCTGCCATACCTGTTCTTCAGCTGATTTCTTCTCTGAACTCCAGAGCTTGGGGTTCCATACCTCTACATAGTTGTTCAAGCCAACAATGACGGCATTATCACCTATTTCTGCCCATTGCCGTAACGGATTGGGTAAAGCTATTCTGCCTTGTCCATCCAGTGACAGGCTGAAAGCTGAACCGAAGACCACCCGGTTTAATGTCCGCATTTTGCTGGGTGCAATTCGAGCGGCGAGCTCGTCAGCCAGCTTGCGCCATTCTGCCACAGGATAAACGACAATGCATTTCTCTGCCCCTCTGGTTACCATCAGCTCACCTGCCAGCTCTTGTCTGAACTTAGGGGGCAGAGGCAGCCTACCTTTGTTGTCGACCTTGTATTCATATTCGCCGAGGAACATACTTGCCTCGCGTTGATGGCTAGACCAGTACAGCCTCTCCTTCTAGTTGCTTCTGAAGTATTCTCATTTGGTTCCAATCTAATCTGGCTAATTCATCAATGTATTCGTGCGTTTTTGGGTTGTCAGTCAGAGAGTACGTGATAAGACCGTTACCATCCTGCTGTTCTTGGAGTATGCCTTTCTCAATCAGATTTCTAATCGCCTCTCTTAAGTTAATCTTTGCAGTATCCAAGGCAGTGGCGATGGTATAGAGACTTAGCTTAGCTCGAGGGTGTCTAGCCCAAAAGCGGATTAACTGAAGTTCGAGGCGACTACAGCTATTTTCTTTCAGGAACTGAAATAGCCTGTTGTTTGCCATCCGATATTGAACACAGTCTATCACCATATTAACCTTTCCTTTTTACCACTTTTAACCACTTTCTCCCATTATAGAACACAATTCCCCCAGTTTGTCAATACCTTTGCCACCATAAATCTGGGAGTTTTAGTAAATTTTCCCTTTCCTCGCCACGGTGTTGATTTTGCTTTTGCCTATAAATAGTACCCATGGCTCTCTTTTGCCAATATGTTGTATTACCCTTGTCTTATCACAGTTCATGGTACTAAGGTCATGTGGGATTTCTGGTTTTGAGCTCGGGCTGTGGTGTGGTAAAATAGGCAGATGCTGGCTGGCATATTGGTTGTTAGTGACAGGGGATATCGTGGTGAGCGCTATGACCAGAGTGGTCGCGCTGCCCATGAAATCATCAGCCGCCTTGGTATCGAAGTAGTCAAATATGAGGTAGTACCTGATGAGGTCGAGATCATTTGTGCCAGGCTCAAAGAATGGGCTGATAGTGATAGGCTTGACCTTATTGTGACCAGCGGTGGGACTGGACTGTCACCTAGAGATGTGACGCCAGAGGCTACCCTTATGGTGATCGACAAAATTGTTCCGGGACTGGCAGAGGCCATGAGAATGGAAACAATGAGGAGAAAGCCCGAGTCGATACTCAGTCGTGCTGTTGCTGGTAGCCGGGGTAAATGTCTTATAGTTAACCTCCCGGGCAGCCCCAAAGCAGTTCGTGAGTGTCTTGAAGTCATCGTATCTGTATTGCCTCATGCTTTGGAGGTGCTTGGAGGTAAAGTGTGTGAGTGTAGTGGCAAGGGAGAATAGTGAATGCGCATAGATATCTTGACTTTGTTCCCACATATGTTTGAAGGCTTCCTTAGCTGTAGTATTATTGGTAGAGCTAGGGAGCGCGGTATAGTCGACATAATACTTCATGATATTCGTGCCCACACTCATGACAAGCATCGTGTGGTAGATGATTATCCTTATGGTGGTGGGGCTGGAATGGTGCTTAAGCCAGAGCCTATATTTGAGGCTGTAGAAGGTATAATGCATAAACTAGGTCTGTCGACGATACCAACTATTCTGCTTAGCCCGCGGGGGCAGCTTTTCGACCAACAACTTGCCCAGCGGATGGCTAGCTATCAGCACCTCATTCTTATTTGCGGTCATTATGAGGGAATTGATGAGAGGGTAGCAGAGCATCTGGCTACTCAAGAGATTAGTATTGGTGACTATGTACTTAGTGGTGGTGAAGTGGCAGCTATGGTTGTGGTGGACTGTGTGGTTAGATTGTTACCTGGTGTACTTGGTTCAGGAATATCGCTGGTGGAAGATTCTCATACCGATGGGCTGCTGGAATATCCTCAGTATACTCGTCCGGCGGTGTATCGTGGGT
>DTZC01000237.1 GCA_012961565.1 Dehalococcoidia bacterium | reverse complement strand
GAACTACATCGGTGGATTAATATGCACCAAGAACGGGCTGTTGCTAAACAGTCTCAACAGGGTTGCACCGATGCAGGGCTGGCTTGTTAGCGAGTTCCTCGGGGACTAGAAAAACGGAAACGTGAGAAGAGACTTCGATAGCCTGGCGAAAGAGAAGTTTGACCTGATTGTTATCGGCGGCGGTATCATGGGGTCGGGCATTGCCCGGGATGCTGCGCTGCGTGGTATTAAGACGCTTCTCCTGGAGAAGGAAGATTTTGCCTGTGGTACCACTTCTCGCTCCTCCCGGCTGATTCATGGCGGGCTGCGTTATCTGAGACAGATGGAGTTTCGCCTAGTGCGGCAGGACATGAAGGAACGGGAGATACTACTCCGCATCGCGCCCCATCTGGTGCATCCGCTGCCTTTTCTTATTCCCGTGACCCGATTCTCTTACCGCGTGGCATTGGTATTTGGCATGCCTCTCTACGACCTGCTGGCTTTTGACAGTTCATTGCCCTCTCGTCGTTATCTGTCCCAACAGGAAACGGTGGAACTGGAGCCAGGCTTGGAACTGAAAGGATTGCGTGGCTCTTATCTATACTATGACTGTCAGGCGTCTTTCCCGGAACGCCTTTGCCTTGAAACGGTGCTATCTGCTGCTGATCACGGGGCTTGTGTAATGAACCATGCTAAAGTTACCGACCTGGTGCGCCGTGGCGACAGGGTGTGTGGAGTGCAGGTGCAGGATGCCCTTACTGGAGAAATGTATCAGATAGCTGGTCGGTTGGTAGTCAATGCCACCGGGCATTGGGTGGACTGTATTGGAGCGTTGCTGGGCAAGAGGAAGCGTCCCATGATACGAAGGACAAAAGGAATACACCTTGTTACTCCCCAGATCTCCCGGCATGCTGTGGTGTGCTTTGCCGAATCTGATGGTCGGCTGTTATTTGTGATTCCGTGGCAGGGCTATTCGCTTATCGGCACTACGGACACGGATTATGCCGGTAATTTGGAAGCTATATATGCTGATAGAGGAGATGTGGACTATTTGCTCACTGAAGTGCGGCGGACATTCCCCAGTGTAAAGGCTGATGATATCTTCTACACCAGTGCTGGTTTGCGTGCCCTGGCTGATTCTAAGACAAGAAGGGCATCGGATGTGTCGAGAGCACATAGGGTCGTTGACCATGGCAGACATGACGGCATTGGCGGTTTTGTTTCCGTGCTCGGCGGTAAGATAACAGGCTACCGTGCTATAGCTGAGGAGGTTGTGGACCTGGTATGTCGCAAGTTAGAACTGAAGGTGGCATGCTCCACGGCAGAAGTCCTGTTCCCTGGGGCACCGGCTGTATCACAGGAGGAGATAACACAGGCGGCTGAAGAGAGCGGTCTTGATGCAGCTACAGTAAACCATCTCGCTGACCTGTACGGCTCTCGCTTTTCCCAGGTCCTAGACTTGACATATGGTGACACACGAGGGAAACAACCCATTTGTGCTCATTGCAAGGATATTCTGGCTCAGGCATGGCATGCCGTGAAAGAAGAAATTGCGGTTACCGTGAGTGATTTCATGCTGCGTCGCAGTGGTGTGGGCTTAAGCTGGTGCCAGGGGCTGGATGCTGTGGAGGGAGTAGCTCGGGAGATGGGGTGGCTTCTGGGGTGGAGTCAGGAGGAGCAGAAACAACAGATTGAAGCTTATTGTGCTCAGGCAGCCCTAGGACAGCGCTTCAGGCGGTGAGGTTGTGCCGGGCAGGATGATGATTACAGCCCTTGCTTTTCCAGCCAGCTAATTATCCGGTCAGCCACGGACTGCCATCCGGCTTCCAGCATCATGTCATGTGCCATGTTGGGAAAAATCTCTGCCCTGGTATTGTAGGCGTGTGCCGTGGCTTCCACCTCGCTGGGGTAGAACATGGTATCCTTGGCTGCTCCGAGGACAAGCAGTGGCGTTTCGACCTTTTTCAACCGGGGCAACTCAAGTCCAAGCATGCCCAGAAAAGCGAGATAGGACTCATCCTGCATGCGGGCGAAATAGCTGTCCACCAGTTCTTGGGGCATATCCTCGGAGAAGAAAGCCTCTCGAGTGAGTCCAGGTGAGCCTATAATGGGGTACAAGCTCAAGGTCAGGTTGGCTTTAACAAAAGCCAGCGGATGTCGGCGGAGGATGCGCAGTGTCGTGGGGAGCACACCTGTCGGCGGAGCCGGTGCTAGCAGTACGGCGGCTGGCATCTTGTGTGTCTCCAGGTATTTCTGGACTATCAGTCCGCCCATTGAGTGTCCTACCAGCACCGGTGGTTTCTCCAGTTGGCTTACCACCTGGTCTACGTCAGCCACGTAGTCAGCCAATCGAGCCCAGCGGAGCCGTTTCCGGTCTTCGCTATTGCCGTGAGCACGTAAGCTCAGGGCGTGACATATGTAGTTGCGCTGGGCGAAGTAGGGCAGGAAGTGTTCTGACCAGCACCAGGCGCCATGCCAGGCTCCGTGAATGAACAGCACTGGTGTCAGGCGTGCCTCTGCCGGGGGTTTTGTAGTAAGAACTTCGAGTTGCATGGTAGGACCTTTCGGAAAATTCTATTTCAGGCTGTGGTCGTGGTCAAGCCAACGTTTATCAATATTTCTACCAAACCATATTATACCATCAAAGTCAGCCTGATTGACACTGACGAGCCAAGTGTGGTAACTTTTAGGGGAGGGCAGCGTAGCTCAGCGGCAGAGCAGGGGACTCATAATCCCTTGGTCGGAGGTTCGAATCCTCCCGGGCCCACCATATTTTCTAATGAACTCTCCGGGCGCGGTG
>DTZC01000236.1 GCA_012961565.1 Dehalococcoidia bacterium | reverse complement strand
GTATATTGTTTTAATGAGCTTCCGGTAGCCGTTTATCAGGTTTTGATAGCCCATTTTGGGAATGAAATTAAGCGAGCAGTCAGTATTATCACCAGAAAACTCTCCGGTCAATCGGTCTTCCCTTTTTAATCGCTGGAACAACCTTGAGCCGGGAGGGGCATTGAGCAGACCGACCATAGCTGTGACAATACCACTCCTCTGAATAAAATTGATCTGAGACTCAAAAATACTCGGAGGGTCACTGTCGAAGCCCACGATAAACCCACCTTGCACCTGTAAACCATGATGCTGAAGTTTCCTGACTGATGCTACCAAGTCGCGGTTCTTATTCTGATGCTTGCCACACTCAGCCAGGCTGTCTTCATTTGGCGTTTCGATGCCGATGAATACCGCATTAAAACCAGCCTCTACCATCAAGTGGATGAGTTCGTCATCATCTGAGAGATTAAGAGAGGCCTCGGTAAAAAACGAAAAGGGGCGTCCTTTCTTCCTCATCCACTCGGCTATAGCTGGCAGGATTTCTGCTTTCAGCTTCCTCTTGTTCCCTATGAAGTTATCATCCACGATAAAGACGCTGCCTCTCCAACCCCGATTGTACAATGCGTCCAACTCCCCTAATAACTGGTCTTTACCTTTCGTTCTCGGTCTCCGCCCATTAAGGATAACGATGTCGCAGAACTCACAATCGAAGGGACAACCACGGGAATATTGAATATTCATCGCCGAATATTTCCGCATATCAATAAGCTCCCAGGACGGTACAGGAGTCAACGAGATATCTGGCCATTTATCAGACACGTAGACATGTTTAGCACAACCATTCCTCAGGTCCTCCAGAAAGCACGGAAGTGTAATCTCAGCCTCGTTAAGAATAAAATGGTCTACCCCGTCAAATACCTCATGCTCAGTGGTAAAAAGGGGACCGCCAGCAACAACTTTAACGCCCAACTGCTGGCACTTTTTGATGACATACCGGGCTGACTCCTTCTGCACAGCCATAGCACTGATAAAAACATAGTCCGCCCATTTGATATCACCATCGCTGAGGCTGGCTACATTCATATCTACAAGCCTCTTCTCCCATTCCTTCGGCAGCAACGCTGACACAGTTAATAGTCCCAGCGGTGGGTAGGCTGCTTTCTTAGAGATGAACTTAAGCGCATGCCTGAAACTCCAGAAGGTCTCCGGATACTGCGGATAAACAAGAAGCACTTTCATATTATGCCACCAATCCAAATTTTCATACACTATATACCTCTGCCAGGGAAAGGTCAAGCATGACTACTCGACGTTCGCATTATGTCAAATATATCTGCCCACTGCTTCAGCAACAGGTCTAAGTTCTCTCATCAACCTGGCAAAATCTGATGGGGTTAAAGATTGAAGCCCATCCACCAATGCCTCTTTGGGATTGGGATGAACCTCGATGAGAAGCCCGTCAGCTCCAGCAGCTATAGCTGCCTTAGCTAAGGCAGGGACCAGAGAGTAATGTCCCGCCGGGTGACTGGGGTCAACAATCAAGGGCAGATGACTAGACCCCTTAATCACCGGCACCGAGCTGATATCCAGAGAAAAGCGGGTGCTGTTCTCAAATGTTCTGATACCCCTCTCACACAGAATGACTTTCTCGTTTCCTTTGGCTAGCAGATAATCAGCGGCTGTAAGCCACTCAGTAACCGTAGCCGAAAGCCCGCGCTTTAAAATAACCGGATGTTTACTTTTACCAACCGCAGTCAACAATGCAAAATTCTGCATATTCCTGGCTCCAACCTGAAGGATATCAACATATTGCGCCACCTTGTCCACATCGTGGGGGTCTACCACCTCAGTAACCACCGGTATGCCAAACTGCTTCCTCACCAGCCGCAACAGCTCCAGCCCAACATTTTCCAGACCCTGAAAGCTGAATGGGGAGGTGCGAGGCTTATAAGCACCACCACGCAGAATACAAGCCCCGGCTTCTCTCACTACCATAGCTGCTGCCATAATCTGCTTCTCTCCCTCCACAGCACAGGGTCCAGCCATAACAATCACTCGCTTGCTGCCAACATCAATCCCATTAATAGAAACGGTGCTGCTCTCTGTCTTGAACTCGCGCGAGGCAAGTTTGTATGGCTTCATAATTCTGGTTACACTCTCCACACCTGGGAGCACAGCAAAGACATCTGTCGGCAACTGCCCGGTATCAGGACCGAGTATGGCAACCACTGTCTTCTGGGTGCCGAAATTCACCTGGGTGCCAAAGCCCAGCGACCGGGCTCGCTCCACAACCCCCTCCACCTCCTCCAGCTTGGCTCCTGTTCTCATCTCTACTATCATTTCTTTTAACCTCCCGGTTCTATTGCAAAAAGAAAAACCTCCCGGCTGGGAGGTCTCCTGGTTCTAGCTATCTTAAAGTTCGCCTTTTAGGTCAATGTCCTCCCAGGCCCGCACAAAAGCGTGCCGTAAAAGAAGAAGTAATTTGTGCTGACCTGGTTACACATTTCGACCATCGCTCTTAAAAATAGCACAATCGCCAGACCTTGTCAAACCAAGAGCGACCTCGCCAGCCTTCAGATGCTGGGACAAGAGGTTGCCATTGCTCGATTTGATAGACCGGAGCTCACCGGGTAAAGTTACAACCTGGGTAGATGCCTACCGCATAAAAACGCAGGAACTCTGTTATGTTAGAATGGCTGGTTGAACTAGAAGGCGACAGGGCGGAGCTCGAGTACCTGCCTAGGATGTCTTTCAAGACATGGCGACCAACCGAACAATGCGGCAAGTACTACCTGAAATCTGCAGAATTCGATTCGTCAGCAGATGCCCGCGATGTCCGTGAAGATGCCTCCCGCACTCTTAACGTCATGAATGGACTGGCAAAGGTCATGTTCGGGAACTTTCGAGGCGCTAGGGTCCGGGGCATCACGCGGGTTGATGAAACTGGGAAGCAGACCCAATTCATTATGCCTTCAGGAGTTCCCAGCGCGGAGAAAGTTGGCATACCTAC
>DTZC01000235.1 GCA_012961565.1 Dehalococcoidia bacterium | reverse complement strand
GCAACGGAGTTGGTTGTGGTAAGCCTGATTGCAAGCCTGGCTGTGATTGTGGTCGCTTTTGTGAAATATGGAACCTGGTTTTTACTCAGTATAACCAGGACAGTAATGGAAAGCGCACCCCATTACTGAAGCCAAATATCGATACTGGCATGGGACTGGAGAGAACCGCAGCTGTCATACAGGGGGTGTCATCGGTATATGATACAGACATCTTTGTACCTTTAAGGAACACAATATGTGATTCAGCAGGAGTGACGTACGGCAAGGATGCTAGCATCGATAAGGCTGTCAGGATTGTGGCAGAACATAGCCGGGGCATTGCGTTTCTTATAGCGGATGGTGTTCTGCCATCGAATGAAGGTAGAGGCTATGTGCTGCGACGGATACTGCGGCGAGCGAGCTTTTTCGGACGGCGATTGGGCATTGATAGACCATTCCTCAGTATGGTGGCTGGTGTGGTTATCGACAACATGGGGCAGGTATATCCCGAGCTGGTGGCGAACCAGGAGCTGGTAAGGGAAATAATAAAGGTGGAAGAGGACAAATTTGAAAATACGTTAGATGCAGGAATCAATCTCGTGGAGAGAGCTATTGATGAAGCTGTCAGCCAGCAGAGAAGTTACATCTCGGGGGGCGAGGTCTTCCGGTTTTGGGACACCTATGGCTTTCACCCGGAATTGACTGCCGAAATTGCTCGAGAGAGAGGACTGGCTGTTGACCATGATGGCTTTAAGGCTGAGATGGAGAAACAAAGGGAAAGGGCAAGAGCTGTTCAGAAATTTGCCCATCCTGCCGGCGCCAAGTCGACGGAAACAGTTGGTCAATCTACCGTGAGACACATTCCACATCCGACTAGCTTTGTTGGGTATGAAAAGCTGAAAGCCACCTCGAGGGTGAGTTATATATTGAGTCAGGAGTCCGGGCAGCCAATAACATCTGCTGCTGAAGGACACAAGGTCGCTGTTGTGCTTGAGGAAACACCTTTCTACGGAGAAAAGGGAGGACAAGTAGGCGATACTGGGAAGATAGCAGTAGATTCTAACCTGGTCAAGGTGACAAATACTGTATGGTCGCCTTACGGTAGTCTAGCCGAGGGCGCTGTTGTTCATCTGGGTGAAGTCATCAAAGGAACCCTGACTGTAGGTGACATAGTAGAGGCTGAAGTGGATGCAAGCCGCCGTCTTGACATTGCCCGCAATCATACAGCAACTCATTTACTTCAGATGGCTCTGCGTGAGGTATTGGGCAGCCACGTCTATCAGAGAGGCTCTCTGGTGCATCCTGAAGGCTTTCGCTTTGATTTCTCTCACCTGTCAGCTATCGGCAAGCAACAACTCGATGATATTCAAAGTATTGTTAATGAGAAGATACGCCAGAATTTGCCAGTGAGGAGCAAGGTCATTCCATACAGGCAAGCTATTGAAGAAGGTGCTATTGCAGTCTTTGATGAGAAATATGGAGAGATGGTGAGGGTGATCGCGATTGGTGAACCACCTATAAGTGCTGAGCTTTGCGGCGGCACCCATGTGACATCAAGCGGAGAAATTGGCTTTTTTGTCATAACAAGTGAGAGCAGTATTGGCACTGGTTTACGTCGAATTGAGGCTGCTACTGGAAAGGGTGCTGAATGCTTTATTCGGCAGCAGCTTGGAGTACTGGAGGCTGTGTCTAAAGAACTTAAAAGTACTCCAGCGGAGATGGTGGACAAGGTAAGGGCTGTACTGGCAGAACTGACTTGGGAACGCAAACGCCTTGCT
>DTZC01000234.1 GCA_012961565.1 Dehalococcoidia bacterium | reverse complement strand
GCCTTACAGCTACATTAGTAAACAGTCTCTCGAAAGTTTCCCCTGGTAAACGATGGCTATGGCTACCGAACATTCCACCCTTCGGTCGCCTTCTGTTAAACTCGTAGCTTCACAAAGATTGCGGCTATGTAGGGCCTCAGTCAGAGGAGCAGAGACTTTTCAGTTCTCTCATCAAGGCATCCAGCAGCTCCTTTTCTGGTAAGGTGCTTATTACCTTCCCCTTTTTGAAAAGGGCACCTTTGCCTTTGCCACAGGCGATACCGATATCAGCGTCCTTGGCTTCGCCGGGGCCGTTGACCACACAACCCATGACAGCGACTTTGATAGGCTTTGATATCCCTCTCAGGTTCTTATCTACGGATCGAGCCAGGCTGATAATATCCACTTCAGCGCGGCCGCATGAGGGGCAGCTAATCAATACAGGTCCATGTTGACGGAGTTCGAGGCTTTTTAGAATCTCATAGGCGGCATTGACTTCCTCGCAGGGATGAGCGCTGAGGGAGACGCGAATGGTGTCCCCGATACCCTCGTACAGTAATATACCGATGCCCACTGCGCTGCGGGCAATACCCGCTTTAGGAAGTCCAGATTCGGTTATTCCTAGGTGCAGCGGATATGGTATTTTTTTGGCTATTGCTCTGTAAGCCTCGATAGTCATTGGGACATTGAAGGCTTTGAGTGATACCTTAATCAGGTCGAAGTCCAGGCTTTCAAGGAAGCGGACCTGGTCTAATGCCACCTCGACCATGTGTGCCGATATCGACGGGTATGGTTTTGCCGCCGGGGGTAAGCTGCCAGCATTTATGCCAATGCGGATGGGCACCTCTCTTTCTCTAGCGGCACGGACCACTTTGGTTACTTGCTCGGGGTCTCGAATATTGCCAGGATTTAGACGAAGTCCGTTGGCACCTGCGTCTAATGCTGCCAGGGCTAGCCGGTGGTCGAAATGGATATCGGCTATGATGGGAATGGAAACATTTTGCTTGATGGATGAAATCGCATTAGCGGCTTCCAGATCGGGTATAGCTAGTCGGACTAGCTCACAGCCACAATCGGTTAGCTCCTTTATTTGCCTTATAGTAGCGGGTATGTTTCTGGTATCGGTCTTGGTCATGGACTGGACCACAATGGGTGAGTTACCACCTATGGTGACTGTGCCCACCCTGATGGGCTTGGATGGTCTGCGTGCTATCAAGGCAGTAGATTATCTCCCTGGACGATGCGTGCAATGTCGTAGTAACTGACTATGGCAATCAGCAATAGCAACACTATGAACCCGATGAGGTGAATAAGCCCCTCATACTTGGGTGGTATTCTTTTGCCGCCTCGGACTACTTCTAAGGCTAGGAAAATAAGCCTGCCACCATCTAGACCGGGGAATGGGAATAAATTAATTATAGCAAGGTTTATGCTAATCAGGGCAGCCAGTTCCAGGAAGGGGCTGAGACCAGCTTTTGCTACCTCGCCAGCCAGTTCAGCTATCCCTATAGGTCCGGCTACGAGGGGGGCTGTGCCTTTAATGAACCAGCCTATCACCTCATTTCGAAACAGTACTAAGATTTCCCAGCAATGAACCAGAGCTGATGGTACTGCTTTCCACACAGGATAGGACTCGCGGACTATGGTGCTATCAACGCCGATAATCTTGATACCAATAGCCCCCTGTCCTTCAGGTGGTCTCCAGCGTGGTCTTACGCTTACCTCCTGCTGTTTCAGGTTGTCTCTTTGCAGCAAGATGTTTATCTCCGAGCCGAGGTTGAGTTGAATGAGATAGCCAACATCGGCGCGGTTTCTAACGGTACGGCCCTCTATTGCTAGGATGGTATCCCCGGGTTCGATTCCAGCGATTTCAGCCGGTGAGCTTGAAGCCACTTCTTGAACCTCTACTTTTTCCTGCATTACATCGTGAGGAATCATAAAGCTGATTGAAAAAAGCAGTATGGGGAGCAGGATATTCATAAGTGAACCAGCGCTGAGCACCAAGAATCGGACAGGTCTGCTCTTGCTGGAGAGTCCTCCTGGTATGGAAGGGTCTTCTTCACCTAACAGCTTGGTGAAGCCACCGAGGGGGATAGCATTCAGAGAGTATGTGGTCTCACCTCGTTTGAAGCTGAAAAGCCGGGGTGGGAAGCCAATACCGAACTCCTCTACCTTTACGCGTGCCAGCTTAGCTGTGATGAAATGCCCGAATTCATGTGCGAATACGAGCATTACCAGCATTCCCAGAAAGCTGACGGCTGTCAGCGCTATTGTCGGTAGCATAGGCTTCCTCTATTGGCTATGGCACGTGCCGTATCTCTAGCCCAGGCATCAGCAGTGAGAATCTGCTCCACGGTGGGATTAGGTATGACGTGGTGCAGGCTGATGGTCTCAGCTATGATTTCAGAGATTTCGGAGAACCCAATCTGCCCGGCGAGAAAAAGTTCTACGGCTATCTCGTCAGCGGCACAGAGCACTGCTGGATAAGTCCCCCTCATTTTGCCAGCATTAAGTGCCAGTTGTAAGCAAGGGAACCTGTTGTAGTCTACTGCTTCGAAGGTCAACGTTTTTATCTGAGGTAAAGCGGTGCGCGGCAGCCTGGGGTTTAGTGACCTCCGGGGATGAAATAGGGCATACTGGATGGGTATCCTCATATCAGGAAAACTCATCTGTGCCTTCAGTGAACCATCTTTGAATTCAACGAGGGAATGGATAATACTCTGGGGATGGATTAAGACGTCAATTTTTTCATAGGGTATTCCAAAAAACCAGTGGGCTTCGATTATTTCCAGCCCTTTGTTTAATAGAGTGGCCGAGTCAATGGTGACTTTCTTGCCCATTTTCCAGGTAGGATGTTGCAGAGCTTGTTCAGCTGTGACTTTGGCTAATTGTGATGGTGTGTATCGATAAAAGGGTCCTCCCGACGCTGTTAGGATAAGTCGGGCTACTCCAGCTTTTTTCTCCCCGCGAAGACATTGCCATATTGCACTATGCTCACTATCGAGGGGTATGACGGTAGCATGATGCTGTTTGGCTTGTGCCACTATAATCTCGCCCGCCATGACTAGTACTTCTTTATTTGCCAGTGCTACTCTTTTGCCTGCTTTCACAGCGGCTAAAGTGGGAAGTAGTCCCATCTTGCCTGATGTGGCTATGACGACGATGTCAACCTCGGGATGGATGGCTATCTCCTCCATAGATGATAGAGTGGTCCTATGGGGCAAGCTTAGCTTAAGTGCCGAATAGGCCAACTTGGGTTGGAATTCGTCGATTTGTGCGGCTAACAGACTTGCGTTTCTGCCACCAGCCAGTCCAATAACTCTGAATTCGTCTGGGAAGCTCCTGACTACATCCAGAGTTTGTTGTCCTATTGAGCCTGTGGAGCCTAGTATGGCTAGCTTTTTCACAGCACACCCTTGGTGAGTATTACACAATAGTATACTACAACTCCAGTAAATATGAGGCTATCGAGGCGGTCAAGCAGACCGCCATGTCCCGGCAGCAACTTACTTGAGTCCTTGGCACCAGTGTTACGTTTAAGTAACGACTCGACTAGGTCTCCCAGTTGGGCGAATATACTGATAAGTATTCCCAGGAGGATAATTTGCCAGTAATTAAAAGGCAGTGAGAACAAGATGCCGAGGAGCAGGGATGCCACGATACTGGTTAATAAGCCGCCGAGAGCCCCCTCCCAAGTTTTCCCGGGGCTTATGGCTGGCATGAGGGAGTGTTTCCCCCAGGTTCTGCCGCAAAAAAAGGCGCTGGTATCACTGGCAAATGTAGTGAACATAGCCCACAACACTAATTCTCTACCATATACTAGGTCTCTCAAGCTTACCCAGTGGCTGAGCATCCAGCCGATGTATAACATTCCAGCGACTGTCCATGCCCAGTTGTTGAAGGCTTGTTCTCTCGGAGTTTTAAATAGTAGCCAGACCAATGAGATGACTATGACAGAGGTAATAAGGAGGGGTGTTGCGGTGGGGTGAGGGCAATGAGGTGCCAGAATAATGAATAATACCGAAGCTATGCCTAGATAGGCGAGGGGTTGCACTTTTAGATATCCTGCCATGCGGTAGAACTCGAAGCTGCCAATCACAGCCATGCTAGCAATGAGGAGTGTAAAAAAGGGTTTGCCCAACCAGATTATGCCAACAAGAAGGGGCAAGCCGATGACAGCAGTGATAATCCTCTGCTTAAGCATTTCTAATTTTTAAACTGTAATTAGCAGAGTGATGCTGGCAGTAAGCGATAATGTTATCAATTAGGATCTTTCGGCATCGCGAGTCTGGTATTCCTGTATCTCTAGAAGGTGTAGTGGACTTCCAGGAAAAGCTAATCTGCAGGTTTCTGAGAGTCCTTCAGACTTCCATGATTTCTTTTTCTTTGTCCTGACCTATAGTGTTAACCTTTTCTATAAAACTATCTGTGAGTTTCTGAAGTTGGTCAGAGGCTCGTGTGTATTGGTCCTGAGATATTTCTTTATTCCTTTCAGCCTGTCTCAGTCTTTCCAGACCTTCTCTCCTTAAATTGCGCAGTGCAATTCTGGCATCTTCTAGTCTTTTGTGGACCACTCTGATTAGCTCTTTACGCCGCTCTTCTGTGAGGGGGGGAATGGGGATGCGTATGACTGTGCCATCACTCATTGGATTGAGTCCAAGGTCAGAGGTAAGAATAGCTTTTTCAATACTGCGGATGGCACTGCGGTCCCATGGCTGGATGAGTATCATTTTAGCTTCAGGTATGGATATAGAAGCAAGCTGATTTACCGGCGTGAGAACTCCGTGATAATCAACTCTGATGTGCTCTACGAGAGCTGGTGAGGCTCGCCCTGTGCGAATACCTGACAAATCATGTGTTAAGGCATCGATTGCCTTTTGCATCCTGTTGTTGGTGTCGGTGAGCACCTGTTGAATCATCTTTTTTCTTCCTCGCTAGCGACAAAGGTGCCGACATGCTCTCCAGAGATCGCACGCTCTATACTTTCTTTGGCCTGTAGGTCAAAAATAATGATAGGGAGCTTGTTGTCCAAACAGAGAGAAAAGGCAGTACTATCCATCACCTGGAGATGTAGGTTTAAGGCATCTTTGTGGGTCAAACGCTCGAACTTCTTCGCCTGCGGGTTTTTTAGAGGGTCTGTGTCATATACTCCATCGACCCTATTTTTGGCTACTAGGAGGATTTCAGCCCCGATTTCGACAGCTCGAAGGGCAGCAGCAGTGTCAGTGGTCATGTAAGGGTTTCCTGTGCCTCCGGCGAGGATGACCACCCTTTTCTTTTCCAGATGGCGAATAGCCCGGCGGCGTATATAGGGTTCTGCCACAGCTTGCATTAATATTGCTGATTGAGTTCTGGTGGTCAGCCCTTCACTCTCTAGCGAGTCTTGAAGGGCGAGGGCGTTAATTACTGTGGCTAGCATTCCGGCATAGTCGGCAGTAGCGCGATCCATTCCTTTTGCCTCAGATCCTGTGCCGCGCCAGAAGTTGCCACCACCAACGACTATGGCAACTTCAACTCCTTGAGCGCTTATGCGTTTTATCTGATGAGATACACGAGCTAGAACCGAGCGGTCTATGCCAAACCTTTTCCTCCCCATAAGTGCTTCACCACTTAGTTTGAGAAGAATGCGTTTATATTTTGGCTTTCCTACTGGCACGTTTAGCAGCCTAGTTCGAATCTAATAAATCTGCGGACTCTAATATTTTCGCCAACCTTGGCAATTGTCTCGGTGATGATATCTTGAACGGTCTTGTTTGGGTCCTTAATGAAAGGTTGGAACAAAAGACAGGCTGTTTCGGGGTCCTCACCTGATTGTTCTGACATATCCTCGGAGGAAAGAGCTTGGGGTGACATGGCAGCTATCTGGAGGGCAAGGTTGTGGGCTAGCTCTTTGAATTCTTGGGTACGGGCAACGAAATCGGTCTCGCAGTTGACTTCAACTAGCACACCAATCCGCCCTCCAGGGTGGACATAAGCTTCAACTATTCCCTCGTTTGCGGTTCGGTCAGCTTTTTTGATAGCCATAGCTAAGCCACGTTTGTGGAGTATTTCTGTAGCCTTTTCCATGTTTCCTTCTGCATCTAGCAGAGCCTTTTTGCAGTCCATTACACCGGCACCGGTTTTTTCCCTGAGTTCCTTTATGGCTGAAGTTGGAATTTGCAATCGTACCCCCTTGTCCGTAATTACGAATTGTTGTAGTTACTCCTCGTCAGGTGTAAAAACGTGGGACTCGAGCAACTCAGCAGGTCCTGCCTCCGCGGGCGCAGGTTCAATTGCTGGCATCTCTCCAGTCTCCATCATCATTTTACCTTCGAGGACAGCATCGGCTAGTTTATTACATATGAGCTTTATAGCCTTTATGGCATCGTCGTTGGCTGGGATGACGTAGTCGATACCACTAGGGTCACAATTAGTATCTACAATAGCCACTATTGGTATGCCGACTTTTTGTGCTTCAGCCAAGGCTATTTTCTCCTTGGTTGGGTCAACAATGAATAAAGCTCCAGGAAGCGAGGTCATTTCTTTGAAACCGCCCAGTAGTCTGTTGAGGCGTGCTATCTCCTTTTCGACCTTCAGCCTTTCCTTTTTGGATAGGTAATCCAGTTCTCCTTTATCCCTCCTGTCTTCGAGGCGGACCAGATAGTCTATTCTAGCTTGAATCGTAGCGAAGTTGGTCAGCATCCCTCCTAGCCATCTTTGGTTGACATAATACATACCACATCGTTTAGCTTCTTCTTCTATTATCTCTTGGGCTTGCTTTTTGGTGCCGACGAAGAGAATACTCTGACCATCGCTAACCAGGTTCCTGACGAAGGTACACGCTCTGTCCAGCATTGCCATGGTTTGCTCTAAATCGATTATATGAATACCGTTACGCTGAGTGAAAATATAATTTTTCATCCGTGGGTGCCAATGACCGGTTAAATGTCCGAAATGGGCGCCGGCTTCCAGGAGTTGTTTAACTGTGATAGGATCGGGCAAGCTAAGACCTCCTACTGGTACAATACATGACTAAAGTTGTTCATCAGTATAGCACAAGGTGGTGGGTGAGGCAATTATCAGGCTGCCCATAGGTAGGTTGGTTAAGGTATCTATGATTCAGGGGCAACAGGTATGCAGGTATATATGAAGATAGCCCCTCCGGGGGAGGGGCTAGATAGAGATTTCAATGGTATAAATTAGTTACACAAGACCAATACCTTGGGCTACCAGTTCTTTGTGGAAGTCAGTGCCGCCGAAAGCAATATCAGCGGCCTTAGAGCGGCGATAATAAAGGGCTATGTCATGGTCATAAGTGGTGCCGATAGCTCCGAATAGTCTTACTGCCCATTTGCTGACATTTTTATAGACTTCGTTGATGTATGCCTTTGCCATAGAGGCTTGCTTGGCGCAAGGCATACCTTCTGACTCCAGCCAGGCTACATAGTAAAGAAGGTAACGGGCGGTTTCCATAGATGTCCATATATCAGCCATTATGTGTTGAAGCGCCTGAAAGGCTCCAATGGGTCGTTCATACTGGACTCTCTCTTTGGAGTAAGCAACGGTCATCTCAACGCATGTTTGCATCGCTCCTACAGACTCGGCGCATTTCACAATGGCTCCTTTGCGCAACAGCATTTCTATAATGGGCCAGCCTTCGTCTATATTGCCCAGCATGTTTTTCCTGGGCACAGCTACATTTTCGAAGCGCACCTCGCATTGCTTATCCATCGCCATAGTAGGGATGACCTCCTGATCTATGCCGGAGGTCTTTGAGTCGACGATGAAAAGGGTGATACCGTTCTCAGGCGACTCGCCATTTTTTGTTCTCGTGGCGCAGATTATATAGTCAGCAACATGAGCCATTTCAACGAAGAGCTTTGTGCCATTAATTATGAGGTTGTTGTCTTGGGCTGTTGCCTTGGTGGTGATTCCGGTGGCAGTAAATGTGCCCTCAGCTTCGAGTAGCGCTGTGGTGAGGATTAGCTCTCCACGTGCTATTTGGGGCAGAAATTCTTTCTTCTGTTCCTCATTACCGATTTCGAGTATGGGGAAAGTACTTGTTATGGTAGAAAGAAAAGGACCAGGGAGAATATTTCTTCCTATCTCTTCTACGAGAACTGTGAGGTCTTGGAATGTATAGCCCATACCCTCATATTCCTCGGGAATGATTAGCCCCATCCATCCTAGTTCAGCCATCTTTTTCCACAGTTCTGGAGAATATCCCTTCTCGCTTTGCTCAAGCTCTCTGACCAAGGTTTTGGGACACTCTGTAGTGAGGAAGTCTCGCGCCATTTTCCTCAGGATTTCTTGCGCCTCGGTAAATCTAAGGTCCATTAATTTCTCCTTTCACAATTGAGTTTATTTCATTCTGGGGAGCCCCAAGCCATACCAGGCAATGATGTTCCTCTGAATCTCGTTTGTACCCATGGAGATTGTGGTGACGAAACATCCTTGGTACATCTTCTCCCAGGCTCCACCCATGGGAGCCCAGCGGGACAATTTTACCTGGCCATAAGGACCCAGTATGTCTGTCACCGTGAAAACGAAGCGTTCCGCTAGCTCACTGGAGAATATTTTCACCGCTGAAGCGTCCATAAGTGCCATTTCATTGCGGTTCTGCAAATCTGCTACCCGGTATGCCAAAGCACGAGCTGCTTCTAACTCGCAGGCTAGCTGAGCAATGCGGTTGCGTATGACCGGGTCTTTGGACAAGGGTTGTCCATTTCGTTTCGTCTCATTGCAGAATTTTACCAGGTCTTCCAGGGCGCGGACCAGGCTCATGATTTCGGTAAGGCTGGACCTCTCGAAACCAGCGAGTGTATTGACCACCGCCCATCCTTCATTTTCCTGGCCGACGATGTTCTTTGCTGGAACACGAACATCGTCAAAGTAGACCTCGCAGAATGGTCTACCACCATCCATATAGGGGATGGGCTTGACTGTAATACCCGGGGTCTTCATGTCCAGCAGTATAAAGGTGAGATTGTGGTGTTTCCGGGCGGTTAGGTCTGTCTTGAACACTCCAAAGCCCCAGTCAGCGCGGTGGGCTCCTGTGTTCCATGTTTTCTGCCCGTTTATGATGTATTCGTCTCCCCTCCTTATTGCAGTGGTGGACAAGGCAGCTAGGTCTGAGCCAGCATTGGGTTCGCTCCATAGCTCACACCACATAATCTCTGCCCGTGCAATCGGCGGCAGGAATTCTTTTTTAACCTCCTCATTTCCGGCTTGTATAAGAGTAGGTGCGAGCATTCCCACACCAAAGACATCCACACCAGGGATACCGTGATACCCCCTGGCTTCGGCAAACAGGACTCGGTCCATCATGTTGCCTGTGCCGCCGTATTCAGGAGGCCAGGCGAGGGAAAGCCATCCTTTCTGGGCAAACTGTTTGGCACAGTGTAGGTGAAATTCCCAGCACTCATCGTGGTCATATATAGTTTCAAGTCCTACCAAGTTTGGCGGCTTCTTCTTCTCTAGTTCCCTGCAAATGTCGAAGAACTCCTTTCTGCGTGCTTTCTGTTCATCGGTAAGCTCGAAATCCATGTGTACCTCCTTTTATGATTTAGATTAGACTATCTTGGTTTAGTATTGCCCGCTAATGCCAGATGAAATATTAGACCTCTTGCCGCCAAGTCCCAACTTGGGTTTGCCTTAATCATGTGTGTACTTATCCCTTATCCCTTTCCCAGCCATCTAAATTTGGCTAGCCCTGTGACAGCCCTCGCAATTGAGGAACGCCTTAACTCACTTAGGAAGGTTTTACGAGCCAGTCGGTTTTATTATGTTGAGCAGGCTCTTTGCTATTTGCTATTTAGAGCAGCTGCCCTTTGTCTATTGGTGTTTGATATCTTCGATTTGGTAATGGAGAATACCGGCTGGTGCCTTGACTTCAACCTTTTGCCCCTTGGTTCGTCCTAGCAGCGCCTGTCCCATAGGTGAGGCGATGGAGATTTTGCCTTCCAGTGGATTAGCTTCGCTGGCATCGACTAGAGTGTAGTTTACTTCCTCACCTGAGACCAAGTCTCGAAGCACCACGGTATCACCGAAGCTCACTTCATGTGTATCAGCATTAGGTGCGTCTACCAACGTTGCTGTTTTTAGGATTGATTCAAGTTCTCTAATGCGTGCTTCCAGTTGTCCCTGATATTCTCGAGCAGCCTCAAGGGGTGCATTCTCTCGAAAATCTTTATCGGCTGCTGCTTTGTATAGTTCCTGTGCTATACGAGGACGCTCATTTTTGAGGACAGCAAGCTCAGCCTTCAAATCTGCGTAACCTTGAGTGGTCAGGACGACTTTTCTGTGAGGGTGTTGTTTTGTGGTGGTTGCCTTTGCCGAAGCTTTCTTGGTTTTGAGATGGGGCGCTAAATTTGTCTCTGTCAAACCTTGTTTGTAGGCATAAGCAAGAAAGATTTTGATTATGCCCAGTTTTTCAGACGCTTCAGTAGCTGACGAACTAATCTGATCAGCGTAGTTGGCTACCTCAGGAATAGTAAGTTTGCCGAGCGGGCGACTTTCTCCATACCAGCGTACAAATTTATTTATCTCTTGATGAGCCTTTAGTCTTTGTTCTGGGGGTAAACTTAGCAGGAATTCAGTGGCAACCTGTCCTAGACTGCGATTGGTCGAAGCTGATTCAGGTGCGTTTTCTAGAGTCATCTTTGCTCTTGTCAAACATAATAGAACAACACAGACGATGATGTCAAATGTAGTTTAGTTGGAAGGGCTTTCTTGTTGAAAATTGCCAGGAAATGCATACCCCATGAGCTTGTAAGCTAGTTTGGCTGCCAGAAAGGCGCAGGAACCGGGTCCTTCTCTAGGGCAGAGTTCTACCAGGTCGAAACCTACGATATGTTTGTGTAGACATATCAATTTGAGCAGGTTCAGGACTTCATACCACTGCATCCCGCCTGGCTCTGGCGTACCTACTGCGGGCATGATTGAGGGGTCGAACACGTCGAGGTCGATAGATATATACACGTTCTCGCTTAGTGATGATACTATTTGTTCAGGTGGAGTTGTGACTGACCCTGATGTGGAAACTTGGAATAAGTGTATATTGTTCTCTTCTATGAATCGTTGTTCTTCTTGGCTCAGACTGCGTATTCCAACCTGGACAATGGGGCAAAGTTCGAAAATGCGACGCAT
Organism: Dehalococcoidia bacterium; assembly: GCA_012961565.1. Taxonomy (GTDB): domain Bacteria; phylum Chloroflexota; class Dehalococcoidia; order GIF9; family UBA5629; genus DTZC01. Next base: position 3,050 of record DTZC01000234.1, on the reverse strand, counting down.
GACACAAGCATGGCTGTATTTGGTTCCTGTATATTCGTCACGGAGGTCCGCATGTGCATCTAATTGAAGTACGCAAAAGTCTTGAATCGTTTCTTTGAGAGCACGTACCACTCCTAGGCTCAAAGAATGTTCGCCACCTAACATTGTTATGAATTTGCCCTGCTGGTGTAAATCTCTGGCTATGTGGTAGACCCGCTGAATCATATTTTCAGGACTACTCAATATGGGTTCAATTTCAGGTAGGGTATGGATGCCTATTTGGCATATTTCGCGTCCCAGTTCCATGTCGTAAAGTTCCAGATATTGCGAGGCACTAATAATGGCTTGTGGTCCTTCACGGGCGCCGCTGTGCCACTCGGTAGTACTGTCATAGGGCACCGGTAGGACTACTACTGTAGCTGTTTGAAAATCAGCCTGAGGAGGCGTTAGACCAGCAAAGTTCTGTGGCGTGAAGAACAGGTCTGCGGAGTTTCTCATGTGTCATACCGGACGGAGCTGGTGCATGTCAGCCATTTCAGTTAGTTCTGCCATATTCCACTCCCTTTTGAGCAGACGGCTTTTTAGCCTCGTCAGTTGGAATTTTTCTTTGAAGTACTTGATTGCCTCCTCTACATCAAAGTCCTTGCATGAAAAAACGTCAATGTTGACATAACATCTTTCAACGAAAGTATGAACACTGATGTGGCTCTCAGCAATAATGACAAATCCAGAAATGCCCCAATCTTCGGGCTTGGGGCCAACATATCTGATTACGAGTGGTGTTGAAATCCTGGTCATTCCGATTACGGCAGGATAGGAATCTAATAACTGATAGAGGAATTGCTCATCCTGTAGAATCTTCTGGTTGCCTCCGTAACCATCAATTATTAGGTGCATGAGGTTCCCCCTAGTAAGATTTTCCTTAACTCGAAGAGTGCTGAGGTAACTGCTCGTTGTTTTACTTGTGAGCGGTTGCCCGGATAGTTTTTGGCAAAACATTGGCTGTGCTGTCCATCATCAATGCCGATAAAGATAGTACCCACCGGCTTGCCCTCAATTTCTGTTGGTCCCACAATTGCTGTGACACCTATGCCAATAGAAGTATTCAGCTTCTCCTTAGCTACCTTTGCCATGAGTTTGGCTGCTTCGGAACTAATAAGCCCGTATTGGTGGATGACCTGGGAATGGAAACCGAAAATCTCTCTCGCTTCATCGGTGTAAGCGACTAGTCCTCCTTTGAAGTATTTCGAGCTCCCAGGGACATTTGTAATGATGTTAGACAGATAGCCCCCGGTGCCAGCTTCCATAGTTGCTAAAGTTAGTCCTTTTGCCGCAAGCAGGTCACCTACTATGTTCTCCAAGGTATCAAGGTCACTTCCCCAGATGTAGTCGTTTAGGATAGCTCTGATTTGTGTTTCTCGTTCGAGAACAAGTTTTTGTGCCTCTGCATGGGCAGAAGCCTTGGCAGTTATGCGGAGGTATATACCATTACTCTTAGCATATGTGGCTAGCGTCGGGTTTTGGGCTGAAAGGAATCTGCTAACTTGCTCATCGACTTCAGCTTCAGTTAAACCGAAGGTCTTCAGAGTCTTGGAAATGATGACAGCCCGGGTTATTCTATTCTGCAGTCTAGGCAGTATTTCCTTTGTCCACATCAACTGCATTTCACGTGGTGGTCCAGGCATGGTGATAATTATCCTAGCATCTCGCTCTATCCACCAGCCAGGAGCTGTTCCCCTGGGATTGTGAATTATTTCAGCTGAGGGGATTACTGCTGCTTGCTTTATATTGCTCGGTGGCATTGCTATTTTGTAGTGGCTAAATAACTCTTGGAATTTTTGGACCAAGCTTTGGTCGATTGTAATGTTTTCCTCGAGAAACTGAGCAATAGCCTCACGGGTGATATCGTCCTGGGTAGGTCCTAGCCCGCCGGTAGTGATGATGAGGTCAGACCTTTGCCAGGCTTGACGCAGGGTGTCAACTAGTCGTTGCTGGTTATCGCCGACTGTGGAGATGAAGTGAAGGTCAACACCAAGCAAAGGCAATTGACTTGCTAGGTAAGCTGAGTTTGTGTCAATTATCTCTCCTAAAAGGAGTTCAGTGCCAATGGAGATGATTTCTGCTTTCATGCTGGTCGCGATTTATCGAATCAGCATTTGATTGCTGAAATCCCCAGATACTTTTCGACTAATGCCATGGCGCAGTAGTTTCCACACATACTGCAGGCTGGTCCGGTGGTGCCATATTTGCCATGGACGGTGCGAACCCTTTCTGGGTCCAGAGCAAGCTGGGCTTGTGCCTCCCAGTCAAGATTCTTTCTGGCAATGGACATCTTCCTGTCCCAGTCGCTTGCTCTGTTGGTGCCTCTGACGATGTCTGCAGCATGGGCGGCGATACGCGAAGCTATGACACCTATCTTCACATCCTCAACATCGGGGAGAGAGAGATGTTCTGCAGGGGTGACATAACAAAGGAAATCAGCTCCAGAGCTGGCAGCAATGGCACCACCGATAGCAGCGGCAATATGGTCGTAGCCGGCAGCAATGTCAGTTACTAATGGACCAAGGACATAAAATGGTGCTTCTCGGCACAGGCTCTTTTCCAGCTGTATATTTGCGGTTATGTGGTGTAGTGGTAGATGTCCTGGACCTTCCACTATTACTTGCACACCAGCCTCTCTGGCTTGCTCCACTAGTTCACCAAGGATAATTAGCTCTTCAACCTGTGGGCGATCGGTGGCATCGGCAAGGCTCCCCGGGCGCATACCATCACCCAAGCTTAAGGTCACATCAAACCTGCGCGCTATGTCCAGCAATCGTTCAAAGTATTCATATAGCGGGTTTTCACGGTCATGGTACAGCATCCATCCTAGGAGAAAAGCACCACCTCGAGAAACAACATCAGTTACACGTTGCTGCCGCTTCAAGCGGGTGATAGTCGCCTGGGTTACTCCACAATGAACAGTCATAAAATCTACACCGTCTTTAGCTTGCTGTTCGATAACGGCGAAGATTTCGTCCACCGTCATAGCTACAATCGCTCCATGTCGTTCGATAGCCTCAATCCCCGCT
>DTZC01000233.1 GCA_012961565.1 Dehalococcoidia bacterium | reverse complement strand
CATTACAGCGCAGGCGCCAGCATCTTCGGCGATCTTGGCTTGTTCCGGTGTGACCACATCCATGATCACACCACCCTTCAACATCTGGGCCAGACCTGATTTGACTTTCCAGGTACCTGTATCCACGTGTTCCACCCTGTTATATAGTCACCTAATATTTTACACTGGTTGCGTCTTGGTAGCAAATCGCGAACCGTTCTGGCTGTCTGTTACCGGTGCCAATTGCAGACGTATAGTCCAAGGCTTGCTACGGTGTCCTGTTTTTGTAAAACGAGACTGGCATTCTAGTCGCCCTTTTTCAACTCCTCGATTTCCTTCTCGATATCTTTCAGCTCTTTCTCCAGCTCCCTCTTGTATTCTTCCAGCATTTCAAGATATTCTTCCCGGTTGGGGAAGGGACGTGGTCCGTAAAAGAAGAAGCCAAAGGGCGGAAAACCGAAGCGCATGTGCCAGAAATGCCTACGACGCCACATGTTTATCCTCCTCTGAATTAAAATTATAACACCAAACACGTATGGAGTAGCAACAAGCAGCGGCAGAGCTTTGAGGTCAGTGCGTATTAGCTCAAAGGAGCCTGTTATTGGCTGCTGGATCTATTGGCGCCGAGACTAATTTCGGGTTACTCCTTACGCTTATGCTATAATCATAGATATGAAGATACTGGGAATTGAGACTTCCTGCGATGAAACGGCAGCCGCCATAGTCGAGGATGGGACTAGTATATTATCGAATATAGTCGCTTCCCAGATAAATATACACAGCCGCTACGGTGGGATAGTTCCCGAAGTCGCCTCGAGGCAGCATCTGATTACGGCATTGCCTGTGGTGGAAAGTGCCATCACTGAGGCTGGAGTTACCTGGCGTGATATAGCTGCTGTTGCTGTGACCATCGGACCTGGTTTGGCTGGTTCATTGCTAGTGGGAGTGAACTTGGCTAAGGCTATCGCATTGGCACATAGCCTGCCCCTGGTTGCAGTTAACCACCTTGAGGGGCATATCTATGCCAACTGGCTCACTGGGGCAAAGCCTGTTTTTCCCTGCCTTTGCCTTATTGTTTCTGGCGGGCATAGCGACCTGGTATTGATGGCTGGACATGGTGAATTCAGCAAGCTGGGACGTACCAGAGATGATGCCGCTGGCGAAGCTTTCGATAAGGCTTCTAGGATTCTAGGTCTGGGCTATCCCGGTGGACCGGCAATTGAAAAAGCAGCCACAAGGGGCAGCCCCTCGTTTTCACTCCCCCGGGCATGGCTCAAGGGGAGCGATGATTTCAGCTTTAGCGGGCTGAAAACAGCACTATTGCATCTAGTCAGAGGAGATGATTTCACTGACCCCGCTCTGGTGGCTGAGGCAGCAGCTAGCTTTCAACAGGTAGTCGTCGATGTGCTGACCACGAAGACGATTCAGGCTGCAGAAAGGCTAGGAGTCAGGCAGATATTGCTGTCAGGTGGTGTGGCAGCCAATAAGGCGCTTCGTGATTGCTTTTCCCGCCGCTCACCGGTCCCGGTGCTTATACCCCCTCCGAAGTTATGCACCGACAATGCAGCTATGATCGCCGCTTGTGGCTATTTTCACTACCGGTCGGGGAAAATCGATGGCTGCGATATCGATGTCATCCCCAGCCTCAGCTTGGGGTGAGGGCTATGGGACATCTGACACAATCTCGCTGGCGGCAATAGTTCTTGAAGATGTGGATTAGCCCCTGTTGCTGACAGGCGGTAAGGTGAGCTTGCAGCCGGAATTGCTGCTGCATATACCGGGTTAGTTCGTTGTCGCTAAGCCCAGGGTAATAGCTGAAGACTTGTACTGCCTTTTCCTTCAAATCTGGTTCGGCTGCCGTCTCACTCCAGGCACAGGTAAAGGGCAGTATGGTGTTTATGATAATTTGCGCTGCTTTCTCTCGTCCCAGAAGAGCCAGGTTCCTTTTACTGCCCACACCGAAGTCAAAATGTTTGCTCCAGTACCCCGGGCTGAAGATGGTTAAGCCATTTTCTAGTCCGCGGTGTCCACTTTTGGTAGGAGTCCTCGCCATTAGGTCTAGAATTCCCAGAAGAAGCCCTGTCTGGCGATAGCGGGCTATCAGGTGGCATAGAGCGATAAGCCGACGGGTGGGGAAGTTATGGGGGTGTACCCTGAAGAAGCACCAAGCGGCTTGGTCCATAGTCTGGGGCATGGCGATTCTTCGCCATAGTACCTCCAGTATTTCTGGCTCACCGCTTTCGATTGGTTTACCTCGCTGTGAGGGAAGCAGCCCTGCTGTGCCCAGGACTAACGCTCGTCTGGCAACATCAGCACCAGGTTCGATTTTTTCCAGGAGGCTAGAAGGTAGCTTGGAGGCGAGTTCTTCAAAGGGTGTGACGTTTTGGGCATAGCCCAGAGCTCTGGCTATGCCGTGCAGGAGCACCTGTGTGGCATCCCCTTCGTTTAGCGCTCTGCGGAACAGGTGTATCTTGGAGGCGAACCAGTCTGCGCCAGCAGCGGTGAGCAGTTTGCTTAAAGACTCGATGCCCTGATATCTCTCGATTTCAGGACAGGCGGGGCTGGAATTGCCAGAATAACTCAAGTATTCATGCAACCTTTCAGGGGATCGGTTCTGGCCACCGAGGCAGATTGTGGCAACAGCTCTGCCATTCTGGCATATAGTGCCGTATTTGCTGTTATGCCACCACACGACATGAAGGACTATGTCGTTGTACTGTGGGTCGCGGTGGTGACCATGACTATACCAGTGGCTGGACTTGACGTGTATCTCCACATTCCCGGTGACTTTGACGCCCTTGATGGTAAAGACAGAGTCTTGGAAGTCGCAGCCGCTGAGGTTGCTTGGTCTGCCAGGATGGAGTAGATGAAGCCGCTCACCGGTGTCAGTAGTCAGTTCAGCCATTAACTGACGTTGCCAGACTTGTGCGACTAACCTTTCTGTGACCTCTGTATCCATGTTGCTGCTTACACGTTTACGTGTAGCGGTGTTGAAAAAAAATTTAGTTTGGTCTTAAAGGTCTCCAAGTTTTGTTTTCATCGATAATGTGCTCCACCTGCCAGCCCCTTTTTTCCAGTTCAGAGGTGATAAAGCGGCGGTGGCAACGCCATGGTAGCCGCTCAGCGCACAGAATGACACTCCTTTTTTGCCGGGCTGCTTTTTCGATAGCCTTTAACCCCTGTTTAAATTCTGGGGTGGTAGTAAAGGCTTGATAGCCACCTTTGCGGTAGCCTCCGAGCCGATTTCCTAGATGCAGATACTTAATGTGCAGTCGTGTCAGCAATCTTGCCAACGATGGCTGTTTGAAGTGTTCAAAGCGACTGGTAGGAAAGCGACGCACATCTATCACCATCTCAATGCCATAGCTTTGAAGCAGTGCCGTAAACTCTGCCTTTGACCTGGTGCTTGTCCCCAGGCTATAGATCAAGCTGTGGTCCGTCATCTTTTTCGCACCAGGTCGACCAGCCTGCAGGCATCCTCAAACATGTTGAGGTTATTGAACAGGATGTAGGTTTGACCGATTGACATCTCGCTTATCTGCTTCAATTCCTCGTCGCTGTAGCGGTGGCGGTATCTAGGGCCGCCATGCAGGCGGAAATACTTTATCCTCCCGTATAGCGGCGCTTTATCTAGTGGGTCGACACAATGGACAAGGCCCAGGTCATTGCACAGAGCGATTACACTCTTATCGTTCCATTTTCCTCTCGGCTCCCAGACGAAGATAAAGGCCTCTCGGTCTAATCTGTTAAAGAAAAGCCTCATCTTTTCGGCATTCTCTGGACAGTCTGTGAACCTAGCCGGGCATTGGAAAAGTATTATCTTAGCCTGAAGGGCGTTAGCGATATCTCGGGTCTTTTCCCAGGCTTCCAGAACCTCGTCGGTTGGCTGAAAGAAGCCATAGTATTTGGCTTTGGCTTCGGGTATTTCCAAGCCAGCTCTGCGATAGGTGGGACTTGAGACAGGATGGGTGATTAGTTGCCACGCCTTTACGGTGAACTCGAATTGTGGTGGTGCTTGATGCCGCCAGTTGAGGGCGGTGTTTATGGCAGGTGGTTTGTAAAAAGTTTGCTGTACCTCAACCAGCCTGAAGCGGGAAAAATACTCCTTCATTCCCTTGGCAAAACCACAGCAGCCGATCTTAATCTGGTTCATCTCAGTGCTCTGGCTCTTTTTCCGCCGCCGGTTTGTACCTGAAACCACAGCGTTCAGCAACTAGTGTCAGGAGCGTGGCTGCTGTGCCTCGCGGGTGGTACATCTCGGTCTCCCATTCGCTGATCGTCTGCTGGCGGGTACCCAGCTCTTGGGCTAGCTCAGCTTGAGTTAGACCAAGGTGCTGCCTCAATGCTCGAATTTGTCTGCCATTCCACTCGATTCTCCGTTGCCTTCGCCCCATATCATGTTATATTTTACACGGTATAGTGTAAAAAGTCAAAAATAGTTTGCTGAAACTTGTTTATGAGGAGGCTTGAGTTTCAGAGATTGTGAAAGCGGTTGGTGATAGGCAATCTGTGGTCATGTCTGAAGGCACGCGGCGTTATCTTGATTACCGGTGATGACCGCTGTCTCTTGTATTTACTGATATCAACCGGTCAGGCTGTCTGCTTGACTAGTTCCACGGCAAAACCTGTGCCGCTAATCTTTCCGTGCTTGACGTTGTGTAAGTATATCCGGGAATGGCTTGGCACTGGGGAATTACCAAGTGCAAAGTATTTCCTAGGTGATAAGACCAATAGCCTATGGGGATAGTTGCTCTGTGGAATGGCTGGACTGGCAAGAATATACGCGGCGCTAGAATGTCTTTATATCAGTGACCTTTACCCCGTTAGACTCTGGGCTGGAGTAAACGATAACCCAGGCGCCCGAGGAAGTATCGCGAAAACCATTGCCGAACTCTTTAGTGCTGGGATTGGTGCCTTCGCCTTCGGGTTGCCAGCCGGCGTTTGTCATAAACTCCACTAGCTCTTCGCGGGTCTTGAAGACCTGCTTTTTCTTAGGAGTAGCAAGCTTTGTTTTCGCCATGCAAATCACCCCCGTGTTTATTTCGATTGGAAACAGCTCTTGCCAACCCAGCCATTGATTGATATAATTATTTTAGCACTCTTGCTTAGAGACTGCTAATTTCTAATAGATAGCCTGGCATTCACTATCTGTTGAATATCAACAGGCTATGAGGTGGTTGCTATGAACTGTAGAGTTTGTGGCAATTCGCTGTTTACAGGCAGGACCGTTTTTCATTGTGCTTGTGGAGCTTTTACTCACGCAGGCTGCTGGGAAAGGCATGTTGTTGAAGCACACAAGCCACCGTTTGTTTTGGGCACTATCAGCCTAAATGGTGACTTCGTGCCCAGGAAAAGCAGGGCAGGCATCAAGGAAAGCTTGGCACGGGGAGAACCGGCTGGGGTGAAATGAGTATCGCAGGGATCTAGAGGCAGTACTGACTCTATAGAAAGGAGGTAGAGAAGAATGGTGACCGCAGCAACTGAAGAACTAATAGCCAAAGCGAAGGAAGAACTGCAGAAGATGCGAGAGAACCGCCAGAGATGGGGAGTCAGTTTTGAGATAAAGAATATTCAGGAGTATCTCTCGCAGGCTGGTGTCGGGCTGGATGCTATCGGCACTTCTGAGGAGGAATTGCAGGAGTCGTTCAAAATGGGGCATACAAATGCAGCCAAGACATGGTTGCAGATGGCAAGGGAGCGCTGTAGAACTCAAGATGTGAGCACTGAGGTCGGCTATATCCGTAGCCTGGTAGCCGAAGCCAATATTACTTTGGACGCTATCGGCACTTCTGAGGAGGAACTGAATAAGTTGCTCGCGGCTTATAAGCCAGCAAGAAACTGGCTTGCCAAGCTTTTTCGGCGCAAAGATACCACTTGAGGAAGCCGGTAGCTAGAATGCCGGAGAGCTGTTCCAGATAAGAGCAGAGTCT
>DTZC01000232.1 GCA_012961565.1 Dehalococcoidia bacterium | reverse complement strand
GTTTAATACAGAGAAATTATTAGAAGATTTAACTCTTTTATCTCAATTAGAAAATGTTCATGTACTTTATCGAGGGCGTTATATGGCTGAGAAGTTTTGCCAAGAGGCCAGCCAAATTGTAGGCAGACTGGCGCTGGTCCCGTCAGGTGAACGTGACCTCGAGGAGTTGATCGGCTTCCTGCTGGAACGGAGCTTTTGACGCAAAGGGGGCTAAGTTGTCAGACATTATTTTGGATAATACAGCCAAACAAACTAACCACAAGCGCAAAGAGGAGCAACTGCATATTGCCTTGAATAATGATGTCGCCTTCAAACAGGTGTCCACCGGCCTGGAAGACTACTATTTCGTCCACAATGCCCTGCCTGAGATTGACCTTTCCCAGGTGGATACGTCCGCTGGCTTGTTCGGTAAAACACTGTCGGCTCCGCTAATCATCTCTTCGATGGTCGGTGGTATTGAAGAGGCGAGGCGCATTAACCGTAATCTGGCAGAGGCAGCCCAAATCATGGGCTTAGCTATGGGGGTAGGCTCCCAAAGATGCTTTATTGATGACCCCAGCACAATTTCAACCTATCAGGTACGTGATGTTGCCCCGGACATCCTGCTTTTCGCCAACCTGGGCGCAGTGCAGCTTAATTACGGCTATGGTGTTGCGCAGTGTCGCTTGGCTGTGGAAGTAATAGGTGCTGACGCCCTGATTCTGCATCTGAATCCTGTTCAAGAAGCATTGCAGTCAGAAGGTAATACCAATCTAGCCGGTCTGCTCCGTAAAATTGAACAGACGTGCGCCAAGCTAACAGTTCCAGTGATCGTGAAAGAGGTGGGCTGTGGGATCTCAGAGGACGTTGCCAGAAGACTGGCCTCAATCGGGGTTGCCGGCATAGATGTTGCCGGGGCTGGCGGCACTTCCTGGACAGAAATAGAAAGGTATCGAGCACACCATGAGGTAACGAGGAATGTCGCCGCTACATTTGCCTCCTGGGGCATTCCAACGGCTGACTCGATAACCATGGCGCGTCGTGGAGCACCACAATTGCCTCTGATTGCTAGCGGTGGAATCAGGACCGGGTTGGATGTGGCCAAGGCGATAGCCTTGGGTGCCGATGCCGCAGGCATAGCGGCGCCTCTGCTCAAAGCAGCCAGCGTATCGGCGGAGCCGGTAGTAGGCGTCCTCCAAGAGATCATCCACGAACTGCGAATCTCAATGTTTTGTACCGGCGCTGTCAGTCTGAAAAAGCTAAAGAACTCACCCTTGCTGGTTAGAAAAAAGAGGGAGTGAAATGGGTTTTCCTCGTGAACTTTCGTTATCCTTGACCAAATACTTGATTAAGAAGAAGCTTCAGAGAAAGAGGCGTTTCCCACTGGTTTTAATGCTGGAGCCTACTTTTCGCTGCAATCTGGCTTGTGCTGGCTGCGGCCGTATTCGGGAATACCATGACATCCTTGACCAAATGCTCTCTGTCGAAGAATGTCTGGCTTCAGTCGAAGAGTCTGGAGCTCCTGTGGTGAGCATTACCGGCGGTGAGCCTCTATTGCACCCTGATATCGGGGAGATTGTCGCCGGGATTATAGCCAGAAAACGATTTGTTCATCTTTGTACCAATGGCTTGTTGCTGGAAAGCTCTTTGACAAAATTTAAACCGAGCCCTTATATCAGCTTTGTTCTTCATCTTGATGGTCTGGCTGACTCTCATGATAGTTTTGCCGGGCGTAAGGGCGTTTTTGACTCCGCTCTGGCGGCAATGAGAGCAGCAACAAGAGAGGGCTTCCGGGTACTTGTCAACACAACTATCTACAAACAGACGAAGCTGGAGGAACTGGAGGAACTTTTCATTCTGCTTTCGCAGATACCCGTTGGCGGCATCATGATAGCGCCAGCCTTCAGCTATCAGGCAGTTGATGGCGATGTTTTTCTTTCACGTCAAGAGGCTGTTGCCGCTTTCCAGCCCATATATAGGCTGCGCAAGCGATTCCGCTTTTATAACACGCCTACATATCTAGAATTCCTGGCTGGGAGAAGGCAGTTAACCTGCTTCCCTTGGAGCACACCGACACGGAACCCCAAGGGCTGGAAGAAGCCCTGCTATCTTATCACTGACGGGCACTGCCAGAGCTTTCAGGAACTGATGGAAGAAACGCCTTGGGAGAAGTATGGTCCAGATAATGACCCCCGCTGCCGAAACTGCATGGTTCACTGCGGGTTCGAAGCGAGCGCGATAGACGAGGTCGGCAGAAGCGTGTCAGCCCTGTGGCACACTATGAAGTGGAACTTCTTTGGGAGCAGTTAATGTTAGCTCTTTTCGGCGCGCTCGAAGAAGAGATAGCTGGTGTACGAAGACAGATGACCATTGCTGAGGTCATAGTTAGACCGGATTTTAAGCTGTACCGGGGCGTATATCACAACAGGGATTGTCTGCTGGTTCAAACTGGAATGGGCAGGCAGAGGGTAGAAACGGCTGCCCGCTTTACCTTGGAACACTTTCAGGTCGGTACCATGATTTCCTTTGGTTTTGCCGGAGCATTAACCCCAGAACTGCGAGCAGGAGATATTATCATCTGCTCAACGCTCTATTGTTGCAGTGGGATGATAGACGAAGACCTGAAGTCAGAATCACTCTCTTCCGATACCACCCTGCTTGAGCTAGCAACCCATGCCCTGGAGAGCGGCAGAGTCAGATTTTACTGTGGAAACAGCGTGACTGTGCCGCAACTACTCTCGAACCAAGAGTCGAAAGAGAAGATGTATGAGGTTTTTGCGGCGTATATTGCCGACATGGAAAGCTACTGGGTTGCCCGTATAGCCGCTAGAGAGCGGAACCCGTTTGTAGCCATTCGTGCTGTCTCTGATGCCAGGCAGGACAGCCTGCCGTCTTTTGTCCAAATAGTGGTTGGAGACAAGAGCTGGCCCTGGGGAAAAGCATTTACTTATTTTGTTCTTCATCCTCAAGACCTGCCTAAGCTGGCCAGCCTTTACCGCAATTCAAATAAGGCAAGGAGGAGCCTGACCGAGTGTGTCGCTAAAGTAGTAGCCAGCATGAACTAATCGAGGGTGTTAATAGTGAAAGCATTAGTAACTGGGGCAACTGGATTTATCGGTGGAAATTTGGTTCGCAAGCTTCTTGAACAGGACTACCAAGTGAGAGCTCTGGTTAGGAAGGAGAGCAATCAGCGGAACATTAAGGGGCTCGATGTCGAGGTGGTCCTTGGTGACTTGAGGGACAGGGCTTCCCTAGAGAAAGCCCTTGAAGGGTGTGATGTGCTCTTTCATGTCGCTGCCGCATACACTTTCTGGTCTCCCGACCCCAAAATCATTTACGAAACGAATGTGAAAGGCACCGAAAACATACTAGAGGTAGCGCGAGACAAAGGAATAAAGAAGGTCATATATACGAGCACTGAATCTACAATCGGAATCGGTGATGGCTGTCTTGGCACCGAGGAGATGGAAACCAGCCTTGACTGCTTACCGGGTCATTACAAGAAGTCCAAATATCTGGCGGAAAAGCTTGCCTTAAAGACGTGCCAGGAGGGACTACCTCTGGTTGTTGTCAATCCTACCATGCCGGTGGGGCCCTGGGATGTGAAACCGACGCCTACTGGGCAGATGATAGTTGATTTCCTTAATGGCCGGATGCCTGCCTGCGTAAATACTGGCTTAAATGTGGTCGATGTTGAAGATGTGGCCAAAGGACATATATTAGCACTAGAAAAGGGACGCGTTGGCGAGAGATATATACTGGGAAACAAGAATCTCACCCTGAGGGAAATTTTTGCCATTGTAGAAGGAATAACTGGCATTAGGAGGCCTCCATTTGATATCCCAATTTGGCTGGCTTTAGGTGCCGCCCATGTGCACGAGTTTGTTTCCGGCAAGCTCCTACGCCGATATCCACGAATTCCCCTCGAGGCAGTTCGAGCGGCACGTAAGTTCAGGCATTTTGACTGCTCAAAGGCGGTTTCTGAACTAGGCTTTCCTCAAACACCGGTAGAAGAGGCTTTTGATAAGGCAGTGAGGTGGTTCAGGCAAAACGGATATGTCGACTAATATTGATGACTCGTTTTGGGAGAGACCTCGCCGGGTATCCAAGCCAACTCATATCGGCTCAGTAATTATCGGCGGTGGGACTCCTATTGTGGTTCAATCTATGACCAAGACTGATACGCGTGATATGGTAGCTACAGTCAGGCAGATTCGTGAGCTGGAGGAATGTGGCTGCGAGCTCATATGGGTAGCTGTGCCTGACAGAGAAGCAGCGAACGCAATCGCCACCGTCAAGCAAGTCATTTCTATTCCGGTAATCGCTGATATTCACTCTGGCTACCGTCTGGCGCTAGAGGCACTTGAAGCCGGAGCTGACGGCTTAAGGCTAAATCCAGGCAACATCGGCGAGCCAGAAACGGTTGCCGCTGTGGTGCACACCGCGAAAGAGCGTGCCGTCTCGATAAGAATCAGGGTGAATGCTGGTAGCTTGCCTAGGTATACAAGCATTCACGGTTCGGTAGCCGAACGGATGGTATCAATAGCTATGCAGCAAGTTCAGTTCTTGGAGAGCCTCAACTTCGATCTGATAAAGGTTTCGTTGAAAGCTTTTGACATAGCTACCACTGTCCAGGCGTATCGCTTGATAGTAGAAAAGATATCATATCCGCTGCATTTAGGCATTACTGAGGCGGGGCCTCCCCAGACAGGAACGATTCGTAGTGCTTTAGGCATCGGACTACTACTATATGAGGACATTGGTGACACGATAAGGGTTTTACTCACCGGACATCCTCGCTTAGAGGTGCTAGCCCCCTACGAAATTTTGAAAGGTCTTCACCTGCACGAGCGAGGTGCTACCTTGATAAGTT
>DTZC01000231.1 GCA_012961565.1 Dehalococcoidia bacterium | reverse complement strand
GAGGTTAAAACCTCGGGGCTACAGGCAAAAATAAGGGCTGGCTAAAGCCTTACAGCTACATTAGTAAACAGTCTCTCGAGTGGCTAGTCTTCGAGATAGCGGTCAGAGCGGTATTTTTCTTTGACTTTGGCCAGCAGTTGTGGGATTTCTTGAGGTCTGGGTAAGTTCCTTATTGCCATGAAAAATAGTAGCACCAGCGAGTAAGCGGCCAGTACCACCGAGTGTTCGAGCTGCCAGATGAGAATGGGGAAAACAGGACCGACAATGCACATGGCAATGAAGATACGGCGCAAGAAATAATAGGGGATAGCCAGTAGTGCGAAGGTGATAGCCATGGCTACAGGTGCCAGCACCAGAAAGATGCCCATGGTGGTGGCAGCCCCTCGACCACCCCTGAAGCCGATATAGACCGGGAAGTTGTGCCCCAGCATAGCGGCGAATCCTGCTATCAGCACCCACGGCTCGGAAGTGCATAGTGCCTGGGCGATGAGTATGGTAGCGCTTCCCTTTGCTACATCTATTGCCCAGACAGCGATTCCTGCCAGAGGGCTGACCTCGCGGAAGACATTGGCAGCACCCATGTTGCGACTGCCGACATCACGGATGTCTATCCCTTTTTGTAGTCTAGCTATAACATAGGCTGCGGGAATGGAACCGAGGAGATAACCGATGACCACAGCGGAGAAATCTAGCAGCATGTCTTATCATTGCCTCCAGCTTTAACAGTCAGTTGTCTGTTGATAGAGACTTGTCATAGCCATTTAGTGCCGTGTCTGGCTCGGGGCTAAAGGAAGCTATCTCGCCGTCCTGAAGTACCGGTTGGGAATGCTCCTTCTCTCCAGCTTTGTCAGGTAGTGGACGGAATTCTTTAAGTCTATGCCGACTCCTGAAAACGACATAGGCTATGATGACCAGTGAATAGTAAAAGACCATGTCTATGCCATTGAATAGCCAGAGCAACAAAGGCAGGAAAGGTGCAGCGATACAGGTCATGGTGAAAATGTGACGGGTCAAGAGGAGAGCCAGCCCCATTATGCCCAGTTCAGCTGCCATAGCCAGGGGCGAGATAACCAGAAAGATGCCTATGATTGTATCGACGCCCTGCCCACCCTTGAAGCCGACATATAGGGGGAAGTTGTGACCCAATATGGCGGCAAAGCCGGATGCCAGCACCCACGGTTGTTCCAGTTCTATAGCTTGAGCCAGTGCCACAGCGGCGGCACCTTTCCCCATATCGGCTATTGCCACCACAGCCCCTTCCCACAGACCTACCTGGCGAAAGACAGCGCCAGCACCCATATTGCCGGTATAATCAACCTCCCGAATGTCCACACCCTTCCTCACCTTTGCCATGAGGTAAGCTGAGGGAAAGGATCCCAGAAGGTAGCCAATGATTATAGCTGATACTCCAACAATCATAGCTTAATCTTGTGAGCGAATGCGCTCTGTTGTAGCATCTTTCAGATAGGTGAAGTGGTGGCTGTAGCACCTATGGTCAGAGACACCTTCGTTTTTCTGTCGTAGCTTTGTAGTCATGATGTCAGGTTTCTTTTTCTTGCTGAATGGCTGCGGAATTAGGGGGTCTGCCGCATGCAATCACAGTATTCGTTTCAGTCTGGGGTTGGGGGTGATGCCCGGTATTCTGCCTCGTTTGGCGATTGGTTTACCTTCAATAGCGTGAAGGTCGGCAGTGAAGTCGATAGGTCTGGCGCCGCTGATGTAGCTGCCAACACCGAAGAAGTCAACAGGTGCATTTTCTTCAATGAAGTACCTGATGCGTTCAGGGTCGAGACCGCCGCTGACGAATATCTTAACCTCTTTGAATCCAGCTAAATCAAGCCGGGCTCTGGTCTCTTTGACCAGGTCGGCAGTGACCCTGCCCCGCTCGTCCGGTGTATCGAGGCGCACCCCTTGCAATTTGCCCTCAAGTGCCTGGGCAACGATTATGCTTTCCTCAGGTTCGTCCTTGAAAGTATCTACCAGTGAGATGCGAGGTACCTCAGGAGGCATGTGCTTATGGAAAGCCTTGGTGGCGGTGGCAGTATCGCCCATAATTATAATCAGAGCGTGGGGCATAGTCCCCGCAGGTTGAATGCCAGCCAGGTTTGCCCCTGAGATGCTGGAGCAGCTGACACAGCCGCCGACGATAGCAGCATAGTCCATAATGCCGGCAACTGTGGGGTGTACATGACGGGCACCGAAGCTGATGATTGGGATTCCTGCAGCAGCTTCAACACATTCTCTGGCAGCAGTTGCCCAGCCGCTACAATCAGCCAGCATGCCTAGATATACCGTCTCATAAACTCCGTAGCTTTGATAAGGGGCAGTTATGCGCAGCACTACCTCCTTTCGCTGGAATGGTTCACCCTCGGGCAGTGCCCAGACCTCGCGATTGCCTTCAGGGAGGACTTTTTCCAGCAAGGCTTGGACTTCTTCTATGCCACAGAGTATACCGGGACGGCTGGGGAAGACCTCCATGGTAGCGACAGGGTTGATACCTTCCTTTTTTAGTATTTCCACGGTGCGGACGAAGTAAACGTCGGCAGTGTCTCCTGCCAGAATGAAATCGGGTATTTCAAAGCGTGGTTTTGGCATTTCCATGGCTGAGACTCTGGTCAGCTTGGCTCCGAGTACTTTTTCCATGTAGTCCAGTGCCCAACTGTGTGCCTTCTCATCAAAAGAGGAGACACAATCGACGGGCACCTCCACTGGATAGTGCCGCACTCTCGATTCCGACACGCCGTGAAGTACACAGATGTGGGTACAGACACCGCAGACCACCACCGTTTCTGGTTTCAGTTTCTCCAGTTCCTCTTCCAGTGTAGTGCCGAAATACAGACTGTATGTTTTCTTGGGTACCACTTTTCCCGGGTATGGGGAAAGTTCTGGGATGACCTCAGCCTCGGGTGTACCTTGGATGCAGTGAGGTGGAAACATATCGAACTCTGGGTCATCAGCATCGTGGCTGTCACACAGGTAGAATATCTTTGAGCCTTTAGCCAGTTCTTGTTCCAGGAGCTTCTGGACGTTAGGGATGATACGGCGAGACAGAGGTCCGCAGTACAATGGGTAACCTTCTTCCAGAAAGCCCCGCAGCATGTCTGAGACCAGTACCGCTCTAGCCATAATTTCCCCTCCTTTCCTGCTATTGCAGAGCCTCTTTGAGTTCTCGGGCTACCTGGAACGGGTCGCTGGATATTATGCTGGCGGCATAGAGTTCCATAGTCCCGAAATCGGATGAGCCATCCCAGGGATAGCCCCGGTCAACTACCCGTGCGATGACCGGGAAATCCTTCCAGTCTGGAGGGACTCCATTAAGTGGGGGAGCAGCTATTCCTAGATTGAAGGCAGTCACATGCAGTCCATCGCGAAAGTAAGCCAGGACCTCGTATACCCTTTCTTTGAAAGAATCATCCAGGCTTGTTGAAAGGAGTATGGTCTCCTTTTCCTTGATCGGGGTTAGGTAAACCAGGATTCTGGTCCCGCTTTTCTCCAGTGCCAGACCCAGGGCAAGATGGACCTGGAACAAATCGTCAAAGTAGTTGGAGTTGTACTCGGCTTTATAGCGCAGGGCAGCATGATGCAGGCCTTCGATTTTGGCGTAATGGCTACCCTGGCTTAGCACTACCTGGGCATGCCCATGAGCCAGGCTAGCCCCAGCCTTTTTCAGGGAGTTCCACAAGAAGAAATAGTATTTGGCTGAAGGGTCGAACTGGTGTGCTTTCTGTGCCCATTTCCAGCCCGTATCCAGATAATCAATGATTTTCTCTCTGTTGAAGGCCAGAGGATTGTGGTCTTTGAAAATTATCATGCTATGGAGTCCGTCATATTTGGCTATGTTGCTGGCGGTGATGGAGTATTTGCCCTGGATTCGCCCGAAGGGGTCTTCCGGTGTATCTTCCAGTGGTTTGTTTAGTGGGTCATTCTTAGCGCTATCTAGGAGCTTGGCTTCAACTTTGAGCCTATCTTCAAATTGCCGAGGTCGAAGGGCTCGTAGTGAGTTGAATATAGCACCTTCGAAAGTGATGAGGTTAGTAACCCTGACCACTTTCTGCTCACGCACCCTCTCCGCTGAGCCGAACTGCTTCTCAATAAAAGGCATCATAGTCTGTGGTGGCTTGCATGTACCTGTGGTGACAACGATTGAAAATATGCGCCAGAAAAGCTCTTTCGATTCTGGGGGCAGGGCGTCAACCAGGTCATTGAGGTTAGCAATAGTTTGGCTGGCTTGGTTCACAGCTTGCCTCTAGAACATGTATATACTTTTCGAGCTGGTCAGCAGCTTGTACTTTATCCCCCCTTTCCAGCGCAGCTAGGGTGTTTTGCAGAATTTCGATTTCATAGGCGAGGTGTGCCGAGATACCGCAGAGAGTTCCACAGCAAGGTGCCATTCCCTCGGCTCTCCAAAGCAGTGCCTCCTTAATCTCCAGGATTTTCTTGACCTCAGCGATGACCTGCTGTGTCTTGCCAGGGTCATCCAGTTTGTGTCTGGTGGCAGTAACGCTATCTTTATTTACTATCATCATGTTGGTCACCTCCAAAACCGTTCCGGTTCCCGGTAGTCCTCTTTGAGCAGGACTAATGTCTGAAATGGCGGATACCGGTAAACACCATAGCCATATCATACTTATCCGCAGTGGCGATTACCTCTTGGTCTCTTACCGAGCCGCCAGTCTGGATTATGGCGGTCACCCCGCCCCGGGCGGCTACCTCAACGGTATCAGGGAATGGTATCATGGCGTCTGAAGCTAGGACACTGCCCTTTGCTGCCTCACCGGCTCTCTTCAGCGATAGTTCTGTGCTGGTCACTCTGTTAGGCTGACCTGTGCCCATGCCGAGTAGTGTGCTGTCTTTTGCCAGAACGATGGCGTTGGACTTTATATGTTTGACTGCTTTCCAGGCAAACAGAAGGTCTTGTAGCTCGGCTTTGGTGGGCTCTCGCCTGGACACGGTCTGCGGCTTAAACTCGCGCTCGGTATAATGGTCTTTCTCCTGGACCAGGAAACCGCCGCTGATAGATCGGACGTCAAGGCTTCTGGGCTTGTCCTGATGTGGCTGGCTGGGCAGTGATACAATACGCATATTCTTCTTACCTTTCAGCAGGTCAAGCGCATCTGTGCTGTAGCCAGGGGCGATAATGCAGTCGTAGTGGGTCTTGTTTATTTCGGCAGCCAGAGCCAGGTCAATGGGACGGTTGCAGGCGACAATGCCGCCAAAGGCGGATACTGGGTCGCCAGCCAGAGCTCTCCTGTAGGCTTCAACTAGGTCTTTGTGACTGCACAGTCCGCAGGGATTAGTATGCTTGACGATGGCTACTGCAGGGTCGTCGAAATCACAGGCAGCAGCCCAGGCCGCTTCCAGGTCAAGGAGGTTGTTGAAAGACAGTTCAGGACCGCTGAGCAGCCTGGCTGAGGTTATACCTGGCGGCTCCCGTCCCACCAGTTGCTCAATGTACAGAGCGGCTTTCTGGTGCGGGTTTTCTCCGTAACGGAGATTATAGACCTTCTTCATGGCTATGGTCATGTTTTCGGGGAAGGGGTCATTGTCCCTCAGGTATTGGGCGATGGCTGTATCGTACATGGCTACATGCTGAAAAGCTTTTTGCGCCAGTCTTTTCCGTTCGTTTAAGTCTACCCCACCCTGGCGTAGCCTCTCGATAATAAAGTCATAGTCCTGCGGGTCAACTACCACCAGGACAGAGGGGAAGTTCTTGGCAGCAGCCCGTATCATGGTTGGTCCGCCAATATCGATATTTTCCAGTGCCTCCTCAAGGGGAACATCGCCTTTGTTAACTGTCTGAACAAAGGGGTACAGGTTCACTGTCACCATATCTATGGTGCAAATCTTGTTCTTCTCCAGCTCGGTCATGTGCTGGGGAAGGTCTCGTCTGGCTAGGATACCTCCGTGGACTGCTGGGTGGAGTGTCTTTACCCGTCCGTCCAGTATCTCGGGGAAGCCGGTCAGCTCAGAGAGGCTGTGGACTTTTATTCCATCCGCCTCGATAGCTTTTTTGGTGCCGCCGGTGCTGAATACTTCGATACTCAGATCGGTCAATTTGCGCACAAAATCAACCAG
>DTZC01000230.1 GCA_012961565.1 Dehalococcoidia bacterium | reverse complement strand
GTGGCCGAGTGGACTATGGCGGCGGTCTTGAAAACCGCTTTCGCGGCAGCGAACGTGGGTTCGAATCCCACCCCCTCCGTAGAATCACCCGCACTAATCGCCGAATCCATATGCGAAGGAGGAAAATGAATGAAAGTCCACGAATACCAAGCGAAGGCACTTCTAGCTGAGTTCGGCATCCCCGTCCCCAAGGGTAGAGTAACCACTACACCAGCTGAAGCCAGGGAAATAGCGAGCGAACTCGGTGGTAAGGTAGTAATCAAGGCGCAGGTCTATGCCGGTGGTAGAGGGAAAGCTGGGGGCATAAAGACAGCCGAGACTCCAGAAGAAGTAGAGAGGGTTGCCGCGCAGATCCTGGGCACCAGACTAGTAACTCACCAGACAACGCCAGAAGGCGTACCAGTCAGCAAAGTCCTGGTAGAGAAGGCTGTTGAGATTAAGCGAGAGCTCTACCTCAGCATCATCGTCGACAGCAGCAACCGGTTGCCTGTAATGATGACTAGCGAAGCAGGTGGTATGGATATCGAGGAGATAGCCCGAATAAGCCCGGAGAAAATCCTTAAAGCACACATTGACCCGGCAATCGGCTTCCGTGCCTTCCAGGGACGCAAATTAGCTTACGGGATGAACTTGACGCCTGACCAAATACGACCGGCTACTAACCTGATGGCAAACCTGTATAGACTGTTCCAAGCCAAGGACTGCTCTTTAGCTGAGGTTAATCCCTTAGTGGTTACTGCTGAGGGTGAGCTACTGGCTCTTGATGCCAAGCTGGATTTCGATGACAATGCACTCTTCCGCCACAATGACATCCAGCAGCTCCATGACCTGGAACAGGAAGACCCACTCGAGGTTAAGGCTAGCGAGTCAGGCATCAAGAACTACATCAAGCTGGACGGCAATATTGGTTGTATGGTCAACGGCGCTGGCCTAGCCATGGCAGTTATGGACTTGGTTAGTCAAGCCGGTGGCAGACCAGCCAACTTCCTTGATACTGGAACAGTCAACGACGCTGGGCGCATAGTCAACGCCTTTAAGGTCTTTACCACTGACCCCAATGTTAAGGCAATTCTAGTGAATATATTCGGCGGCATGACCAGGGTGGACGTTATTGCTCAAGGCATCGTTGCCGCCCATAAACAGATGGACATCCAGCTCCCTCTTGTCGTCAGGTTAGCTGGGACAAATGTTGAAGAGGGTAAGCGCATCCTGGCAGAATCAGGCATTAAGTACATCGAGGGCACAGACTTCTACGATGCTGCCCATAAGGCAGTAGCAGCCGCCAGAGGTTCCATAAAAACCACGCAAGGAGGCAAGAATTGAGCATCCTGATTGATGAAAACACCAGACTGCTGGTTCAAGGAATCACCGGCAGCGAGGGCAGCTTCCACACTCAGCGCTGCATCGAGTATGGCACCAAAGTGGTTGCAGGAGTTACCCCGGGAAAGGGAGGCACAAAAGCCCTGGGCGTACCTGTGTTCAACACAGTAGAGATGGCGGTAAAGGAAACCGGGGCTAATGCCAGCATGGTCTTCGTCCCGCCAGCCTTTGCCGCAGATGCCATTTTGGAGGCTGCCGACGCCAACATCCCGCTTGTGGTATGCATCACCGAAGGTATTCCAGTTCTGGACATGGTAATGGTACACAGCTATCTTAAAGATAAGCCAACCAGGCTCATCGGACCTAACTGCCCCGGTCTCATCTCCCCGGGTAAATGTAAGGCAGGACTTATGGCTGGTGAAATCCACCTTCCGGGCAACGTGGGTATCGTCTCCCGCAGCGGTACGCTGACCTACGAAACAGTAGCCCAGCTCACCAGCCTAGGCATTGGTCAATCCACTTGCGTCGGCATTGGCGGTGACCCGCTGCCTGGTAGCACTTTTGTCGATATACTGAAGCTATTCCAAGAAGACAGAGACACCAAGGCTGTGGTGCTCATCGGCGAGATCGGTGGCACAGCGGAGCAGGAAGCAGCAAAATACATCAAACAGCATATGACCAAGCCGGTAGTTGCCTTTGTTGCTGGAGCTACTGCCCCACCGGGCAGAAGAATGGGGCATGCTGGAGCCATCATCAGTGGCAGCT
>DTZC01000229.1 GCA_012961565.1 Dehalococcoidia bacterium | reverse complement strand
GGAGGTCTTACCGGTGCCCGGCGGACCGACAAAACAGAGGATGGGACCCTTTGTATCTGGTTTCAATTTACGGACCGCCAGATAGTCCAAAATCCGTTCCTTTACCTTCTCCAGATTGTAATGATCCTCATCGAGAACTCGGGCTGCCCGCGCAATATCCAGGTTATCCTCAGTGCTTCTCGACCAAGGAAGGCTGATTAGCCAGTCAAGATAGGTCCGACTTACAGTATATTCAGCAGCTGCCGGTGGCATCTTAGCCAGTCTGTCAAGTTCCCGTTCTGCTTCCTTTTGAGCCTCAGCAGGCAACCCTGCCTGAGTAATTTTCTCCCTCAGCTCATTTATCTCCATGGTTCTTTCATCGAGTTCGCCGAGCTCTTTCTGAATAGCCTTAAGCTGCTCCCGCAGGTAGAATTCGCGCTGGGCTCTATCCATCTCCTGTTTAACCTGAGATTGGATCTTGCTACCAAGCTCGAGAACCTCAAGTTCACGACTGAGAAAAGCAGTCAGCTTCCTTATCCGCTCACCGACACTGAGGGTCTCCAATATTTCCTGTGCCTCTTCCAATTTGAGATTGAGATGAGCGGCAATAAAACCAGCCAGGATGCCCGGTTTAGGGATATTCAAAGCTGCGATACCGAGTTCGGCAGGCAGATTGGGTGCCAGCTCCACCACCTTTTGGAACAGACCGCGCAGGTTCCTAGATAGAGCCTCAATTTCTGTGGTCTGTTCCACCTCATCCTCGAGTTTCTCAACCCTGGCTTTCAGATAAGGTTCCGTCTGGGTGATTTCTTTCAGTCGAGCACGAGAAATCCCCTGCAACAGAGCACGGACGGAACCATCAGGCAATTTGAACATCCGAGCAATCAGTGCCACTGTGCCGACAGAATAGAGGTTGTCCGGCAGAGACTTGTCCGAATCAGGACGTTGAGCAAAAAAGCCCACCATCTTGTCTCCGCTAGCAGCTTCGTCTATCAATTTAACGGCTTTGGCATCTGTTGTACCCAAGGGGACAATAATTGCCGGAAAAATGACAGTTTCCCCGCTGGGGAAAATGAGCAATTCCTCGGGGATATGAATTCTCTCCTTGGTGACTTTCTCCTCCTGCTTTACAAGCATCTTCCAACCTACCTCAAATTATTCGACACCCCTGATATTGATTTTATGGCTTCTCCGCACATTTGATTTAGGCAAAATAACTTCTAAGAAACCATTATCATAAAATGCTTTAATACTATCGGCCTCGATCAGCGTCTGCAGAACAATTCTCCGTTCGAAAGGTCCCCAAAAGATTTCCATCTGGCTATAGCTTCGTTTGACACCCTGCCTGATATCCTTCCTCTCACCCCTGACAATAAGCTCATTAGCGTGTATCTCAACCTCAATCTCGTCCTGCTGGACCCCAGCTAGCTCAAAAAGAACGATGATATCCTCTTCGGTTTCATAGATATCAACAGACGGTGTCCATGTTCCAGGTGAAAAACGCACAGAGGGAGGCTTGCGAGTGGAAAAGTCGTCAAAGAACCGCTCCATCTCGTGCCTCATCCTTTCTACCATCCCGGTCAACTCATACTTCGGTTCCACCATACCTTGACTCCTTACCTCGCTTTCTCCGGCTCATATTTGTAATTATAGACCAGACCTAAAGTAAATGAAAACTTTACCCCAAAACTTCCAGTACGCCCTGACGAATCATCTTTATGGCAATAGCCGCTAGAAAGAGGCTGACAATCTTGGATGTTGCTCTGACACCGCCCTGCCCCAAGAAAGCCATCACCCGATTTGCCTGAGCAAAGAGAAGCCAAGTTATTGCCAAATTAATAATAAAAGAGGCTATCACGATGAATACAGAGTACTGGTCAATTAATATCAATAGGGTGGTAAGCACTGCCGGTCCAACCATAAGTGGAGTCCCCAGCGGAACAACGCCCAGCATCTCATCACCGATCGAAACCTGAGCCTCCATCATCTTACCGGTGATAAGCTCTTTAGCCGCTAGGAGGAAAAGAATAATACCACCGGCGACCAGAAAGTCAGATACCTCGATGCCTAGAAAGACAAAGATACCTTTGCCTATGAGGACAAAGCCCAAACCCAACCCCAGTGCGGTCATCACCGCCAAGCGTATTAAACGTGCGCGCTCTCGAGCCCTCATTCCCTGCGTCAGAGGAAGTAGTATAGGTATGGCTCCGATAGCATCCATAGCCACAAACAGCGGGACGAAGGTCAAACCAAATTCTTGGAGAATCTGCAAAGCTTTCCCCGTGATATGATAAGCAATTTCAGGCGCATATCTGTCTACGCGCCTGCATCCTTATCTTCCCCGCGATGAACAAAGGCTATAGAGGCAACTTTATCATCGCTGTCGAGCTTATTTAGATGCACCCCCTGAGTATCCCTCCCCTGAAGCGAGACCTCTTCATCGACAGGGATGCGGATGACGATACCCTTAGTCGAAATGATAATCACGTGCTGGTCTGGGGGGACAAGCTTAGCAGCGATAACTTTGCCCGTCTTTTCATTAACCCTGTGAGCACGTATCCCCTTGCCTCCCCGAGATTGCAAAGGATAGCTTGTCACACGGGTACGCTTACCAAAACCATTCTCTGTGACTGTGAGTAGGTGAGCGCCGGGGAAAACAGTGCTCATGGCAACCACCCGGTCACCAGGACTAAGCCTGATGCCACGCACTCCGCCACTGGTCCTGGAGGCAGGCCTCAATCCCTTGACGGCAAATCTGATTGCCTGACCATTCTGGGTTACCAGGATGACTTCGTCCTTCTGCGTTACCACGTCAGCAGCAACCAGTTCTTCGTCAGCCTGGAGCTTCATAGCAATAAGCCCGCTGCTGCGCACAGAAGCGAAATTATCAAAGCTGGTCTTCTTTACAATACCCTTCGACGTTGCCATAACCATAAACAGACCCGAAGCAAAGTGCCTAACCGCCACCACGGCGGTTATCTGCTCCTTTGGGTCAATAGATATCAAGTTCACCAGCGCCGTACCTTTGGTAGTCCGGGATAAATCTTGAGGGATATCATAACACCTGGCTCGGTAGACTTTTCCCCGATTAGTAAATAGCAGTAGATTATCGTGTGTATCTGCCACCGCGAGGTGCTTCACCATGTCAGCTTCTCGAGTTACCATCCCGGCAATACCCCGCCCACCTCGATGTTGCTTCTGGTAGGTAGCAGCAGGGATCCTCTTTATATACCCCTGTTCACTCAAAGTAATCACTACATCCTGATGGGGAATTAGGTCTTCCTCCTGGAATTCTTCAACCTCCTGCCGCTTAATCACAGTGCGCCGACTATCACCGTATTCCCTCTTGAGTTCGGCGACATCCTGCTTTACCAGAAAGAGTATCTTCTTCGGATTTGCCAGCAGGTCTTCAAGGTAACCTATGGTCTTGACCACTTCACTATATTCGTCAACTATCTTCTTCTGTTCTAGCCGCGCTAGACGGCGCAACTGCATATCAAGAATTGCCTGCGCCTGAGCTTGAGACAACCCGAATTTCTCCATCAGGTTGTTTCGAGCAGTGTCTGCGGTATCCGCTTTCCGAATGGTCTGAATAACCTGGTCAAGGTGGTCAAGTGCAATTCTAAAGCCCTCCAATATATGAGCTCTATCTCTTGCTTTCTGTAGCTCGAACTGCGAGCGGCGAGTGATGACCAGACGGCGGAAGTCTATGTAACAAGTTAAGGCTTCCTTCAGATTCATTACCTGGGGCTGTCCATCCGCCAGAGCCAACATGTTAATGAAGAAAGATGACTGCATGGCAGTATACTTATAAAGGTTGTTGGACACCTTTACCGGCTGGGCGTCCTTTCGCAGCCCGATGACTATCCTCATACCCTGGCGGTCGGACTCATCGCGAACTTCGCTGATGCCGTCAATCCTTCTTTCTCTAGCCAGCTCAGCTATCCTCTCCACCAGAGCAGCCTTATTGGTCTGATAGGGAAGTTCAGTTACTACTAACTGTTGGCGCCCACCTTTCAGGCTTTCCTCGATGACTTTAGCCCGAACAACCACCTTGCCCTGACCACTAGCGTAGGCGCTCTTGATGCCCTGATAGCCCAGAATAATGCCACCTGTAGGAAAATCAGGGCCTTTAACAATCTTCATCAAGTCATCGACATCAGCCTCAGGGTTATCGATAAGGTAACTGATAGCATCGCATATCTCACTGAGGTTATGAGGCGGGATGTTTGTAGCCATGCCCACTGCGATGCCTGAAGAGCCATTCACCAGCAAATTTGGTAATCTGGCTGGTAAGACAGCGGGCTCTTTCAAGCTATCGTCGAAATTGGGCATAAAATCAACGGTGTCCTTATCTATATCAAGCAGCATCTCCTCGGCAATTTTTGTCAGGCGAGCTTCGGTGTAACGCATAGCTGCTGGCGGGTCATCATCCATACTGCCAAAATTACCCTGCCCATCGATAAGCCTATACCTCATGGTAAAGTCTTGAGCCATTCGTACCATAGCTTCATAAACCGGGGCATCCCCGTGGGGGTGATATTTACCAAGAACCTCGCCCACTATACGTGCGCTCTTCTTAAAAGGGCTGTTGTGACGGAGACCTAAGCCATCCATAGCATAGAGAATGCGCCGATGGACCGGCTTCAAACCATCGCGCACATCTGGAAGAGCTCGAGCCACAATGACGCTCATGGCATAGTCAAGGTAGGAGCTTTTCATCTCCTCCTCAATGATAACCGGCTTGATTGTACCCACTTCCATGCAATTACTCCTCTACGAACTCTTCATCTATTACTGTTTCCAGCGATTCTTCGTCAGAGGCGACTCCTTCAAATATGGAGAAGCCTTCTGGTACAAGTTCACCCTCCTCCAGCTCGGTATACTCTGCCTCCTCCAGAGCTTCCTCTTCCACAGCCTCCTGCCTCAGCAAAGTATCCTTAACGTGAGGCTGAAAGCCTTCCACTGCCTTGACTGGGAATGAAAGGCGCCCAATTTGGCTGGGGTCCTGATACACCTCCCTGATGATAACTTTTGCATTGTTGTCACTGACACTAACAATGGCTGCGGTGTATCTATTGCCGCCTTCTATCAATTTAGCCAAACGGAAGCCATGCGGCGGCTCGACCAACCCTAGATATTCCCCTTCGTCATTCTCCACCACAAGCTGCTGCCCTCGGACGCTTAAGCGAACTTGATTCCCTGCAGTCATCTTAGCCAATACTTCCTTGGGGGCTAAATCTTGGAGATTAACCACCCCCACCTTTCCCATTTCACCGATGAACAGGCCCGGTGCCACCTCACGGCGCTTCTCCTCCACCCTAACCGGCAAATCAGGAAGCAAGCAAAGCCGCTGATAGTTCTTCTGCGCAATACTATTCTTGGGGTCAAGCTCCAATGCTCGACTATACGCCTCTTTGGCCCTAACAAAATCACCTAATTCCGTGTAAGCCCTGCCCAATCGATTATAGGCATCAACATCGGTGGGAAAGAGGTCAATTATGCTCTGATTAACAGCCACTGCCTCCTCCCAACGACTTTGCATGGCCAGAGCGATAGCCTCCTGGCTTGCCTTCCTTCTCTATCTAGCCTTATCTTCTTCACGGTTCGGCATATCTTCGGCTCCCTCACAACTCTGTCACGGCAATCTTATATTTTACCGCAGTCACTGTGGCAAAAAAAGTAAACATTGTCAAGTGCCACACCTTTCAGGCATGACAATTCCTGAAGAATAAGGGATACCACGTCTGATTGAACCAAATACCATTTTGTATAGCTGTCTTCGCCGCTATTTGGCTGACAGGTCTCTTATACCTCTCTGCTTGCCGGCGGCTTGATAGCGAGGCTACATCGGTGGATTAATATGCACCAAGAACGGGCTGTTGCTAAACAGTCTCTCCACAGTGAGACCGTTT
>DTZC01000228.1 GCA_012961565.1 Dehalococcoidia bacterium | reverse complement strand
GCATATCTATCGCACTTCAGGGTTCTTAAGTCTCCGCAACTCATCCTCGCTCATAGTACTCTGCAGCATAGCCGGAAACTTGGGCGGATACAGCCTGTAGAGATACTCGTACATGGCAGTAAGAACTGAATCAACCTCCCCCGCTTTCACCCATGTCCGCTGAATATGGTCGATGGCAATAAATACAGCTCGGCAATATTCACGGAAATTGATAAGCAGACGTCTCAATTCTGCAATGAATCTGCCGCCTGTGGCAAACTGCAACCGCTCACTGTGATGCTGGGCCTTAAGAATGAATTTAGTGGCTTCCCTTCTCCAATGGTAAGCCAAGTCTAATTCCTCAAAGGCTTCAGCATATTCCCAGCCCGATTTAAAGGATAGCTTAACCAGTGCTTCAGTTAGATAACTGCAACGAGTATTGATTATCACTTCAAGTATGCGCTCGAGCCCGTAGAAACATGAGCTACCAATAGGTCGAAGATTCTGCCTCAGGGACGCCAAGTTGCACAGTTCTAACTGGGCAATGAGAAGGTCAGCAAGACAATAACCGTGAATAAAAGGTCTCTTTTGCAAGCCTTCATTGGGAAACCATCCCCAATTACACGCTCGCTTAATTATACGAGAGTGTAGGACTATTTGGACACCTACAGGCATCTTGCCGAAATCATAATTGACTTCGTTCAGTTCTGCCGCCCTCGCCGGTATCCGTTGTTCAATCCCGAAAGCAGCCAGTAGAAAATTGACCAACTCGGTGATATAGCGCCCCGGCTCCCAAAAAATAAAAGGTTGAAGTCTGAAAATTTGCTTTGTAGTATCAATACCCCTGAACTCACCAGCTTCCAGCGGTGGATAATGTCCGTCATACCGTAGAACCAGCCGGACTTCAGGAGCCCAAGAAACCTGATAAAAGCGGAGATGCTTCAGCCTATCAAGATGAGGTAACACTTCCTCTTCCAGATACTGTTCTGGCGTAACAAAGCTCACCTTGATATCACATTGGCTTACCACTTCACCCCAAGCGCTCTGCATAATATCGAGGGCCACATCGCCAAAATCCATGAGTTCCAAGTCCTGAACATAAAGCACAAGCCCCCTATCGGGAGCTTCTTCCAAAGCCTGGCGCAGAACCGCCTCGTACTCAGATACCGCTGTCTTTCCATCGATGGGGAACTGGACAAATCTCCTCTGTTGGTACTCCTCCGGCAATACCCAGTACCGACCGAGCATATAACCTTGATTCCTCACCCCACTAACCTTCCACTTAGTAATAGGTCGCCATATATACTGTGACACCGGAAAATGCCGCGGCAGAGCGATAATGCCCTCTGAGAGCAAGAAGGGCTCGTATTTTTCATTCAAATTACCATCCACTTCGTAGTAAGCCTTATTTCGATCAAGATTGGGGAAGATAATCCAGACTATGCCACTTCTTTTCAAAGCACCCAGCTTACTAGAATCCACCGACCCCTCGATAGGGAAAAGTCCAGGGTACCGAGGGACAGGAACCCGCAACACCTCATGAATGTACTCCTTGTTGAGGCGAATCTCGTCCTCTATTTCAGTCTCAGTCAATAAAGTGATATGGGTATGATGCGCATATCCATATACAGGATAAAAAAGTCGCTCCTGATAAGCTTTCTTCACCTCCTTTAAAGTTTCAGGCAGCAGGTTGGCTATTTGAATCAGCAGCTCGTTTGTGATTTCCAGCGAGACAGGAATGTTCATACTTCGAGCGAAGTGCACCAACTCCATATAAACATCACGCCCTTCAGCACTACGCCTGAGTAGCCAGTTCTCATCCTGCAGAGCCTGCTTCAAGTCCATGTCATCAACATTCACCAGCAATTTCTGGGTAAGTTCCCAGATAGGCTCATGTGCATGAAAGGCAAGGATAACATATACTTGCTTCATGTGTCCTCTAGCTTCCGCCGAAGGTTAGTTCCGAGGTCACCTCTTTATGCTCTTCCAGATACTTCTGCTTCAGGGCCTTTGCCTTTCCTGACTCCTGCCATTGTCTCACTTTCTCCACTAATGAACCAAAAAGCTCCCTCGCTTTTACAGCTTCCCCCTCAGGCAAATCTGGAATGCTTTGAATAGCATCGTACAGTCTCTTAGCTCCCACCTCAACCATTTGCGTGTCCCACGAGGGACGGCAACTCGCCCACCAGAATTGGCAGCTATGCAGTCCTTCATCAAGCAACTGGCGCGCTTTTCTATAGCCCGTGGAACCCGGTGACGCCCTGGCAACCGTCTCTATCGCCAGATTCGTCAGGCGCCACTGGAGCTGATGTATTTCATGGCCGGGATACAGCCACTGTGGGTAAGGTATCCCTTGAGCCATCTCATCTTCCCAGGTGCTCCACGAAGAAGGAAGGGGCATTACTTTCTCCCTACGATTGAATTTCAGTAACAGGTCAGAAATGGTACAAGTCTCAGGCTCTCCCCGAGCGAATATTTCTTCCAGAAGACCTTCCTGCCCGGGACGATGATGTCCATAAATCTCTCCATCAGTCCCAGTTAGCAAGTAGCAATATTTGTCCAACTTACCACCCAAAGCCTTGATGAAGGAACTAGCATTTGGATATTTGCCATAGGTGAGGCCAGCGCTATAGGGGCGCTCTTTGAAAAAAACACTGAAGTTCTCAAGACCTTCAATCTGGTAAATGATATCGTCTTCGGCAATTCCTAGTCTGCCTTGGAAAGAGATCTCGTCCACTATAATCCAGGAAAAACCTAGTTTGGCAGCTACTTTAGCCACATCAAAGCTATAACACATCTCGGGTGGGAAAAAACCGCGCGGCTCATAGACCTCACCGAAATGTCGCTTGTTTATTTTTGTGTTCAGCTCTATTTGCCGAATTACCTCTCCCTCAGGAATGAGAGGCAGAATAGGGTGATACATGGCGCTACCTGTGAATTCAATCTGACCTTTCTCCGCCAGCCATCCCAGATCTTCTATCACATCGGCATATCCATAGCGATTGAGGTGTTCGGTAAGGACTGCACTTATGTTCAAAGTGATTTTCCCCTGGGGTTGGTTTTTCAGCATTGCTACCAGCTTTTTGTAGCACTCCTCAGTGACCTTACGCACTATCTCCTCGGTTTGCGTCGGCGGCTGATAAATATGCAAAAAGTTTACCCAAAACATCTTCTTTATCACTATTGAGATTCTGAGCAACGATTAAAGATAGATTACGTCTTCGGAGGAGCCGAGTGTCAGAAAAATCAGCATGTAGTCCCTAAGCTGGCGGGGAATCAAGAAATTATGCCTTACATGCTCCCGTCCATTTTCGCCCAGCCAGTTAGCATACCCAGGGTTGGTCAAGAGCTGCCTCAGAGCATAAACTGCGCCATCGATGCTATGACATAAAAGACCCGTAAGTCGATGCCTAATTTGCAATGGTATGCCACCTACCGCCGAAGCAACCACAGGCTTACGCTTCCACAAAGCTTCACTTACTGTAAGAGCAAAACCCTCCTTTAAAGATTTCTGCATAATTACAGTGGCAGCCCTCTGCAAAGCATTTATCTCAATGTCACTGCGGGGAGGCAATAGCAGAATGTGAATGTCAGGATTTCCGGCTGCCCGCTCCATCACCTCACTAAGTACTTGCTCCGATTCGGGATCATCTGTGGCAGTTCCCCCCGCCAGAACCAACTGACAGTCTATGTTCTTCTTTACCCTTTCAAATGCGGCAATCACCCCGATCGGGTCCTTCAGATAATCAAAGCGGGAAATCTGGACAATCATGGGTTTATCGCCATCCAACCCATACTTGTTAAGGACCGAGTCTATGGTGTGACGCGGAAGTTCCTTATTCTTGTCGCTCAAAGGGTCTATCGCCGGGGGCACCAAGAACTGGGACATTGGCAGCTGCCGAGCAAAATTCGGTGACGAAAAGATTGTAGCATCATACTGAAGAACAAATTGTCTCAAGAAATTCCACACCTTCCGATTGGGATTTGATACATCGATATGGCATCGCCAGATCCATTTTCCACCAATCTGCTTCTTCTTCCCAACTAATGCAACTGGCTGAGGGTCATGGATAAAAAGTATATCGCCAAAGAAGTCCATTTCATCCATGTTGCGCTGGCTCACTTCTAAGAAAAGAGAAAATTCGCCGCGAGTTATCTTCTCCTCTTTGCCATGAATAGCATTATGGAACTTCTTGGTGACATCAAAGAATTCAGTGCTACCCTTGATAACATTCCATCTAACATCAACACCCAACTGGTTAAGCAGGGGCACCATATGGTTCAGTATCTCAGCCACTCCCCCGCCAACGTAGGTAGAGTTGATAGTCTGAATAATTTTCCCTGACAGCCTATCCCCTAACATCCTCAACTCTTCCAAATAACTCCGGCCGACGACAGGCTCGTAGTCCTGAATCTTACTTTTTGATTGTAGATAAACCTCTTCTTCCAGATAATCGGTCATCTAAATCCGTTCCTCGATGAGCTCAATCATCGTGGTTCTCAGAGAATCCAAACTATAATAATAGGGGTCAAGACGAGAAATCTTAT
>DTZC01000227.1 GCA_012961565.1 Dehalococcoidia bacterium | reverse complement strand
GTAAGATTTTACCCCCATGAACGAAGGGGGCAATTCCAAGGACTTTAATCCCAGCCAACTCCCACCTGAAAGCAACAGGCTATATTTGAATCAGTAATAATCAAGAAGCTAGACTTCGACAAACATACAAAAAGTTTTTTCCTCCGTAAGGAACGAAAAGGCAAGCCTAGGAGCCATGTGCTATAATTTATGGTGTCCGGGGCAAGCCTTATGTTTACCCACCTCCACGTTCATACCGAGTATAGCCTTCTTGACGGTCTGTGCCGTATTCCCCAACTTGTTTCCCGAGCCAAAGAACTCGGCATGAACAGCCTAGCTATTACTGACCACGGGAGCATGTACGGTGTAATCGATTTCTACGTGGCAGCTAAAGAGGTAGGCATAAAGCCAATCATAGGTTGTGAAGTCTATGTCGCAGAAACAGACCATAGGAGCCGGGATAGCAGCGACAAAAATCCACACCATCTCACCCTGATAGCAAAGAACCGACAGGGCTATCACAACCTTATTCAGCTAACCACTAAAGCCCACCTTGATGGCTTCTATTACAAGCCAAGAGTAGACAGGGAACTTCTAGTCAAGCAGAGTGAAGGCCTAGTTGTGCTTTCTGGCTGCGCTCAAGGCGAGTTGCCCCGTCTCATTCTAGAGAGACGGTTGGAAGATGCCGCTGCGCGGGCTCTGTGGTACAAGGACACCTTTAGCGACTATTACCTTGAAATCCAGAGGCATCCTATTCCCGAGCTGGAGCAGATTAATGAAGGGTTACTCTCGCTGTCTGCCAAGCTGGACATTCCCATAGCAGCAACCAGCGACGTCCATTACATTAACCGAGAAGATGCCCCTGTTCATGAGCTACTCCTCTGCATTCAAACGAACACGTCCATCTACGATGAGAGGAGGCTCAAGATGGCTGGCGATTTCTTCTATCTAAAAAGCCCCACAGAGATGGCAGACCTGTTCGCTGACTTGCCCCAGGCTCTGGATAACACACAAAAAATTGCTGACATGTGCCAGTTAGAACTGGAATTCGGCAGGCTTAATCTCCCTCAAATAGATTTGCCCCAAGGTAAGACCGCCGATGATTACCTAGCTGAACTTTGCTGGCAAGGATTAAAGCGCCGCTTCCCCCAACCCAAGCCTGAAATCGAGCAACGGCTGGCATACGAACTGGAAGTCATCAGGCAGACGCAGTTTGCAGACTATCTTCTCGTCGTCTGGGACATCGTCTCCTTCGCCATGAAACAAAATATCCTCTTCGGCGTTCGGGGCAGCGCTGCGTCAAGCTTAGCTCTTTACTGCCTGGGGATCACAAACATCGACCCACTCGCCCACAACCTCGTTTTTGAACGGTTCTTAAACATAGAACGCCGTGAGCCACCCGACATCGATTTGGACTTCCAAGATGACCGCCGCGATGAGATCATAGCCTATGTCACCCGCAAATATGGAGCCGACCATGTAGCCCAAATCATTACCTTCGGCACCTTGGGGGCCAGAGCCGCCTTGAGAGATGTGGGCAGAGCTCTGGGTATGCCTTACAGTCAGGTAGACAGAGTAGCTCGCCTCGTACCTGCTAGACCAAATATTACACTCGACCAAGCCTTAGCTGAGAATAAAGAGTTTTACGACGCCTATCATGAAGATAGTGCGGTAAGAAATCTGGTCGATACCGCCAAAAAGCTAGAGGGTATAGCTCGCCATGTCAGCACCCATGCCGCCGGAGTTGTCATCTCAAGAGAACCTTTAATCCGACACATGCCGCTACAACGCGCCACCAAAGATAATGAGCAAACCATAAGCATGACCCAGTTTTCCATGGAAAGTGTCGCCCGCCTCGGACTGCTCAAACTAGACATCCTCGGACTAGCCAATCTCACCCTTCTGGCTAAAGCCGGCGAGATAATCGCTGAAACTCGTGGCATCTCTATAGATTTGCAGAGTATCCCGCTGGATGACCCAGCAACCTTTGACTTGCTTGCCTCTGGAGAAACTAGCGGCATCTTCCAGCTAGAGAGCCCCGGCATGCGTCGCTACATAAAGGAACTTAAACCCACATGCTTCAATGACATAGCTGCGATGATAGCTCTTTACAGACCCGGACCCATGGAACATATACCTACTTTCATAAAAGCAAAGCACGGAATCGAGCCCATTCGATATTTACATCCAGCAATGAAAGAGAGCTTGGAGGAGACCTACGGTGTTATCGTCTATCAAGGTCAGGTGCTTCGTATAGTTCAGGCCTTAGCCGGCTACACTCTGGGGCAAGCAGACGTTATCCGCAAAGCTATGGGGAAGAAAATCCCTCAGGTGATGAAGAGAGAACGTCAGAA
The DNA here is from genome assembly GCA_012961565.1 of Dehalococcoidia bacterium. Lineage (GTDB taxonomy): Bacteria > Chloroflexota > Dehalococcoidia > GIF9 > UBA5629 > DTZC01. The sequence goes on along the minus strand of DTZC01000227.1, from coordinate 7,206 downwards.
TTTTATTGAACACGCCACAGAGAAAGGTATTTCACCTGAACTGGCAGCCGAGATCTTCGCCTTAATTGAACCATTTGCCGGCTATGCATTCAACAAAGCTCACAGTGTAAGTTATGCCCTCATCGCCTACCAAACAGCCTATCTTAAAGCCAACTACCCAGTGGAGTATATGTGCGCCTTCCTGAACACCTACGCCGCCCATTCCGAGAAGCTTTCCTCAGCCATCGCTGAATGCCGCCGCATGGGTATTCCTGTGCTCCCTCCAGACATTAACAAGAGCCAAGCTAACTTCACCATAGAGAAAGAAAATGGTAGAGCAGCCATCCGCTTCAGCCTCACTGCCATTAAGAATGCCGGTTATGCAGCCATTAAGCCTATCCTAGAGGCTAGAGAAAAGGGAGGCACATTCAAGTCCATCGAGGATTTTTGCCGGCGGGTAGATTTACGCAATACTAACAAAAAAGTCATAGAGAGCCTTATTAAGGCCGGTGCCTTCGATTGCCTCGCTCCTCGCGGAACACTCCTTAACGCCACCGACCGCATAATATCGCTGGCTCAATCAGAACAGAGGCTAAAGGAAATAGGACAAGCTACCATGTTCGACCTCTGGGGCGACACAGTACCCGCCCCACTCCCTGACCTGAACCTACAAGAGCTTGACATATCACTTAAGGACAAACTCGAATGGGAAAGGGAACTGCTTGGAGTCTATTTTTCCGAACACCCTCTTGCCTCAGCAGCCCCAAAACTGGCTAACGCTACCACCACGCTTTGTGGCAGCATCGATACCGAGATGGTCGGTGAAAAGGTGGTCATCGCCGGCATAGTGACTTCAACACGCCGCCTACACACCAGGGATGGGCGACCTTTCATCACCGCCACTCTAGAAGACCTCAACGGCAGCATAGAGGTTACTGCGTGGACTGAAGTCTACACTCAGACGAGGGAGCTGTGGCAGGAAGGTAATATTCTACTGGTAGAAGGCGTGGTGAAGCTAAGAGATGAGCGTCCAAGCATCAACTGCTACGGGGTGCGCCAGTACCAGCCAGAAAGCGAAGATGGCAAAGAAGTGAAACAAACAGCTCCACCTGCTCTAACGCGCAAGATAGTCATAAACATCACTCAGACAGAGAAAGGCGAGGATGATGTAACTCGCCTCCACCAAGTTATGGATACGGTTATCCGCTATCCAGGAAAAGATACAGTTTTGCTTTCGATAGTCACGCCCAAGGAAACAATCAGCATGAAATTGCCAGACACTACCAACTATTGCCCCGAATTGGTACAGGAAATAAACAGTATCCTAGGAGACAACAGCCTCATAGTGGAAGAGGAATAAGTTACCAAGTAAACGGTCTATCAGCCCACCAAGGATAGAAATCAGGCATATCGCTGCTGGGCTTCATGGTGAAATTGGGCTGCCTTTTCTCCAGAAATGACATGATACCCTCCAGTGCATCAGGCTGCTGGAAACTCCACCAGACACACTTAGAATCGATTTTGTGAGCTTCCATCGGATGGTCAGCACCTGCCATCTTCCATAGCAACTGCCGGCACAGGGCAACAGAAATCGCCGAAGTGTTCTGGATAATCTCTAGGGCGACTTCGCGCGCCCGAGGAATCAAAGCATTCGGTGCCAATACCTCACTCACTAACCCATGAGCCTGTGCTTCCTGCACTCCAAATACTCTGCCCGAGAGTAGCCACTCGGCAGCCTTACCAATGCCAACAATCCGAGGTAGAAACCAGGTGCTAGCCCCCTCAGCTACAATGCCTCGCCTGGAGAAGACAAATCCAAGCCTGGCATTTTCAGACGCTAGACGGATGTCCATAGCCAGTGTCATAGTTATTCCCACACCTACAGCCGGACCATTAATGGCTGCAATCACCGGTTTCTTCAGGTCATAAATTGTCAATGTAACGCGCCCGGCTAGGTCTCTCCGAATCTCCAAGTCATCTTTTGACGCCTGGCGATGCCGCTCCAGAATCGCATTCTCTGGATCTAAATCAGCCCCAGCACAAAAGGCACGTCCGGCACCGGTCACAATCACCGCCCGCACATTGTCATCAGCGTCAGCCCTGCCAAAAGCATCAACCAGTTCTTGGCACATTACCGGAGTGAAAGCGTTCAACCTGTCCGGCCTGTTGAGTGTTATGGTCAGAATCCTGTCCGATAGCTCACATTTTATCTGACTGTATTCCATAAGTTCTCCTCCTCCAAAAATATAGGAAGTTTCTTATCAACCCCTTCTTCTCCGTTTAGTCCTTCTATGGCATCACCTTTTGTTCCAGCCATCTCTAGCCCCCAAGCAAAGGTCACACGAAACATTCATACTTCGAGCTCCAACCCTCCCAAAGCGCCCGGTCGTCCTGGCACCAGCCAGGGGACACCTTATTATCAAATTGTGTAAAGATACTTGGAAAATAAAAATATGTCCCGACTGACAACAGACCATTTAACTAAAAGCAAGCGATAAAACGAATTTGAAATAACTAGCAGAAATTTTAGCGCATAAAGGGTCAAAAGGGAAATTTTGGGCCACAGAGCAAAGACTCTTTTTGTCTTACCCCGACTTTAGTCTCGCTGGTCGACGCCAGGAGCAACCTTCCAGGCGGAGCAAGAACTCCTTAAACTCTAGCCCAAAAGCAAAACCACCTAGGCTGCCATCGCTAGTTATCACCCTATGACATGGTACCACAATGGGTAAAGGATTATTCGATAAGGCTCGTCCTATAGCCCGCGCTGCCCCAGGTAAGTCGAGCTGGTTGCTCACCCAACCATAACTTCTAGTCTCGCCATAGGGTATGGTCCGGGTCACATGCCAAACAGATTGCTGAAGACTCGTTGACCCTGAGAAATCTAACTTGTCTGAAAAATCCACCGCTTCGCCTTCCAAGTAGCACCTCAGCCTGTGGGGTAAGTCACCAAAGAAACTAGGGACATGGTTTTCAGCGGCACAGCCACAATTTACAATCTGGTTAAACACAGCTTCTTTTGATTCTTGGGGCAGGATGATTCTTCTTAAGCCATTCAACGAGCCCATAACCCCCATCCACCCTAGGCAAGTATCAAAGTATGTAAAAGCTAACACCTACCTCCTCTTAAACACTAAGCTAATTACCCATATTCAACTCATGAATCCAGCTAGCTCTGCGCTATAAGCCTGATAAGCCTTGGCATCATAAAGAACGAAAACCACCTCTTCCAAGGAAGTGGACTCACTGCGCAGGAAAGTTATCACTGCCTCCAAAGCTACCTTAGCTGCTCCAGCCATGGGATAACCGTAAGCACCGGTGCTTATAGAAGGAAAAGCGATACTCTTCAACCCATGGTTCGAAGCTAGCTTCAAGCTCTCGCGGTAAGCACTGGCAAGCAACTCAGCCTCACCTCGGTTGCCACCATGCCAAACCGGACCCACAGTATGAATCACGCGTCTCGCCCTGAGGTTACCCCCTGTGGTTATCACCGCTTTACCGGTATCCAGCCGCCCTATTCGGGAAACTATCTGGCGGCATTCCTGCAAGATAGCCGGACCACCAGCCCGATGAATAGCACCATCAACCCCACCACCGCCCATCAAGCTGGGATTAGCTGCATTTACAATAGCATCTGTCGCTTGCTTAGTGATGTCACCCTGAATTAGTCTGACTCTCGTCCTACCAACAGTGACTTCATTTCCAGCACACATATGTCCCCTCCACATTTCAGGCTAGCTCTGGCTCAATCAGTCCATAATCTCCATCATTACGTCGGTAGAGCAAGCCGAGTCTGTCATTATCAGCATTGATGAAGAGAAAAAAAGAATGCCCCAGGAGCTCCATCTGCTCCGCAGCCTCTGTCACTGACATTGGCTTAACAGCAAAGCGCTTAACCCTCACCACCTTCGGCGAATCGTCAGATTGTCCAGCAACGTCCACGCTTTCTAAATCTACCGGTCGACGAGCCAAGGAAACACCGCGTCCCTTTTCATATAGCTTTCCCTTATGCCGTTCGATCTGGCGCACCAACATATCAACAACAGCATCAATGGCAACACGAATTCTTTCGCCCTTCTCTTCCCCCCGCAGCAATGTGCCCTTGCTGTTCAACGTAACTTGAGCCGTAAAGCGCTGCTGGGGAGACTTTGTCTTCTCCTCATGTATTTCCACCTTGGCTTCAGAAATACTGGGCAGGTAACGCGCCAATTTGCTGATTTTTTTCTCTATATAACTTCGAATCTGTGGGGTGATTTTCACGTTTTTGCTGAAAACTTGCAACTCCATATTTTTCACCTCCTCCGCTAAGTTTCCCTCGCCAGTGTTACCCCCCAAACTGAACTAGCTCCAGCACCCTTGAGGGCTGCAGCAGCAGCCTCAAGGGTGGCTCCTGTGGTGCAAACATCGTCAAGCAAAATGACCTGTTCCCCAACAAGCTTCTTTGTGAGACAAGCAAAGGCGTTGTTAACATTCTGCCACCGCTCTTCAACGGTTGCTGCCTTAGCCTGAGGTAAATTATCTTTAATACGACGAAGACTGCCCTCAATCACCGGCAAAGACATCAGGCTACCTAGCTCAGCAGCTAGAAGACCTGATTGATTATAGCCGCGCTGTCGCAACCGCCGGGGATGCAGAGGTACCGGGATCAAGACTTCACCAGGCACAGGATTACTTCCAAGATAATCAGCCATTAACTCGGCAAGGCAGCCAGCTAGTGCTCTGACATTGTGATACTTCAGTTCATAAACTGCCCGTCGTATCACTCCATCGAAACGAAACGGCGAGCGAACACCATCAAGGTAGGACTGCAAGCTCCAGCAAGCTGCGCACAGACCTCCGCTAGCCTCAGGTTTGCCACATCTCTGACAAAATGGTGGCAGAATCCGGGGCATTCTCTGCCGGCATGCAGGGCACAAAAAATCACCGCTCTTCCCACAGCCAACACAATGCCGTGGAAAGAAAAAATCAACCACTTTCTCTCGAAGCCACCCTGCCACCGCAGACAAAACAAACACCCCTGAGGCTCTAGGGAGATAGCCCGGCTTATGTTTTTGACTTACAAGCGTGAGCGTGGACTAGGACCTGTTCCGCTGAAAATAGGCTCGTTCAGATATACGTCGCCATTTCTGATTTTAAGGTTGTAGCCGCAATCGGGATTTGTGCACACCCAGGCTTTGTAATGGATTGCTGCCCCCTGGCTGCCAAAATCCGACAGCGGCACCAAATCACCAACCTTGCATTTTAGACATTTAGGAAAGGAATTGTATTCCACGATTCCACCTCCTCCAAGGATGCATAGTATACACTAACTTCAGCTCAATGGCAACTTCACCCCCACCTTATTCCTTTACAAGGAAGAGCCCCCTCTGCTAAACTTCTAATGTAACTACAAAATCGACGCAGGGAATTGCCATGGGTACCAGAGACTATAGGTGGAGAGAGCCCAAAAAACCAAAGAAAGGTGCAAAAAAATCAGCCGCTAATGTTATTATCACACCCCAGGTAGAAGTAGAAGTCATTAAGAAAGGCAAAAAGACAACACCGCCAGAAGAATGAATTAGATGACAGCTTATTTGGCGCTTTACCGAAGCGGCAGGCTAACCGAGAGAGTGAAGGCAGCGCTGGCTCTACTGGAAAACTGTCATGTCTGTCCTCATAATTGCGGTATTAATCGACTCGCCGGCGAGAAGGGTAAATGTCGCACCGGCAGGCTGGCACTGGTCTCTAGCTATGGACCACACTACGGAGAGGAGACACCCCTAGTAGGCAAACGCGGCTCAGGAACCATCTTCTTCACCAACTGCAACTTAAAGTGTCTTTTCTGCCAGAACTACACCATCAGCCAGCTCGGTGATGGAAGCGAAGTGACCAAGGAACAGCTAGCCACAATAATGTTATCTCTCCAAGCCAGGGGATGCCACAATATAAATTTCGTGTCACCAACACACGTGGTGCCTCAAATCCTTGAAGCGCTAGAGATAGCCACAAAGCTAGGCTTGAAACTGCCGCTGGTCTACAATTCAGGCGGATACGACTCGGTAGAGACGCTAAAGATTCTCAACGGCATCATGGACATCTACATGCCAGATATGAAGTATTCTGATGAAAAAATTGCACAGGAACTATCTGGCATAGAGCACTATCCCTCGATAAATCAAGCTGCCCTCAAAGAAATGCACCGCCAAGTCGGTGACCTCCAAATCGACGAGAATGGAGTGGCTACTCGGGGGCTGCTGATACGACACCTAGTCCTGCCCCATGGTCTCGCTGGGACAAAGGGAATAGTTAAATTTATAGCTCAAGATATTTCCCAGAACAGCTACGTTAATATTATGGCTCAATACCACCCCTGCTATAAAGCCTTCCAAATACCCCAATTAGCCAGACCGCTATCAAAACAGGAGTTCCTCGATGCTGTTGAGCTGGCTCAAGCTGCCGGACTACACCGGCTAGACAGGTTCCATCCAGCAACAGCCAGAGCAGTTTTCAAACTGTGAGCAAAGGGAAAGCTGGTACATACTACTTCCAATGAACCGAGAAAGGAGGTTGAACAATTAGAAGATGTCTGAATTAGCATATCTCACGGCTACAATCTACGGACATGTCCAGGGTGTTTATTACCGGGCTTTTACCTCGCAAGTTGCCAAATCACTGGGCTTGCGGGGCTATGCACGCAACTTGCCCAAAATGAACGCCGTTGAGGTTCACGCCGAGGGCGAGAGAGAAAAACTGGAAGAGCTAATCAGACAGCTAGAGATCGGACCTCCTGAGGCTCTGGTAGAGCATATAGACGTAAAGTGGTCACCGTTCACCGGACAGTTCTCCATCTTCGAAGTAAGATATTGAGAATAACATTCGTCTAGCTTCATCTCACACGAGACTTCTGTCTGAAGCCATAGTATCGGTCATTATCCATGAGCCGCTTCAATATCTTGGGGGAAGGTGGTGTAGAGGTAGCTGAGTATGCTGCTAGTTGTGTACTTAATTCCTCAAGGCTCAACGGTTCATTACCTCGAGACAAGCCCGACTACCTGCCTCCACGATATCGACGTTTGCAGCGCGGCCCCGGTAACTCGTTCCACCGTATTCCACGGAGACCGTAACCTCACCCTGGGCGTCTTCACCCATCGATGCGCTGTGCAGTTCGAAGCTCTTTAGTATGAGCGCAATGCCAGTGACTTTTTCCAGTGCCGTGAATGCCGCCGCGACAGGACCGTCGCCACTCGCTGT
>DTZC01000226.1 GCA_012961565.1 Dehalococcoidia bacterium | reverse complement strand
CTCAAATTGCTAAAACTCTTCCAGCCAGTGCGTGAGGGTAAGTGTGAAGTTGTGGAAGCGGACAGTCCGGCTGAAGCTGGTGCTAAACTGGCAGCAAGGCTCAGAGAGGCGAAAGTAATATAGACCAGCAGGAACAACCATAGGAGGTTATTATGGCTGAAAACAAAGGCGTCATGGTTTATGGTGAGGTGGTGGAGGGGAAACTGACTTCAATCACCACGGAACTTCTGGGATGCGGGCGGCATCTTGCCGATGAGTTGAAGGAAGACCTGTCATGTGTGCTGGTGGGGGACAAACTGGGTGACGCGCCCCAAAAGGCTACAGCTTATGGTGCCGATAAGGTATACACTGTCGAGGATGCGCTACTGGCAGAGTATCAGACTGACCCGTATGTTATTGCGATGGAGAAGGTAGTCAAGGATGTTTGTCCTCGGATTCTGCTTATGGGACAAACATCGGTGGGACGTGACCTGGCTCCGAGGCTGGCTTTCAAACTGGGTACCACCGTATCAATGGACTGCATTGAGCTCAGTATTGACCCGGAAACAAAACTCCTCCAGGCAACTAAACCTGTCTATGGAGGGAATGCCCGGGCTATCTTCACCTCGGAGACGTTGCCCCAGATGGCAACGGTGAGGCAAAAAGCAATGTCGCCGCTGGAGCCTGATGAGTCAAGAAAAGGCGAGGTGACAGCCATCAAGGTTGAGCTAGACCCAGCACAAATAAAGACGAAGGTGATAGAAACGGTCAAGGAGGAGGTGGTCGGGATAAAGCTTGAAGATGCTGAGACAATCGTGGTTGGGGGTAGGGGTATCGGTGGTCCTGAGGGATTCAAGCAGTTGGAAGAGCTAGCCAAAATATTGAAGGGAGCTGTGGGTGCTTCCAGACCGCCCTGTGACAATGGCTGGGTGCCGGACACGTGGCAGATTGGTCTTACCGGTAAGATTGTCACCCCCGATCTCTATATTGCAGTAGGTGTATCAGGTGCTAGCCAGCATTTAGCCGGGTGCTCCGGTGCTAAAAACATAATAGCTATCAATAAGGACCCGGAAGCCAACATATTCAAGGAAGCCCGCTTTGGAGTGGTAGGCGATTGGAAACAAGTGCTCCCTGCCTTTACTGAGAAGGTGAAGGAGCTTCTAGCAGGATAGTAGTTAAACCTACTCAGGGCTGGCTTCGCTGGGCAATAATTTTCTGGGCGATGGGTGGTGGCACCTCTTCGTAATGACTAAACTCGATAGTAAAGGTGCCCCGTCCTTGTGTCATAGACCTTAGGTCAACGGCATAGCGCTGGACCTCTGCCAGTGGAGCCTGTGCCTCAATAATGTTCATCCCGTCTGATGGTGTCATCCCTAGCACACGGGCTCGCTTGGTGTTAAGGTCGCCGATTATGTCTCCAGTGAGGCTATCGGGCACAGTGATTGCCAGGCTGACTATTGGCTCGAGCAAGACAGGCTGAGCTTGGGACAACCCTTTCTTCAAAGCTTGGGCTCCGGCAATTTTGAAGGACATGTCTGAAGAATCGACGGGGTGAGAACTTCCATCATAGAGTGTCACCTTCACATCAACTACAGGATATCCTGCCAGAACACCCTCAAGTCTAGCCTCGTTAACCCCTTTTTCCACCGCGGGGATGTAATTTTTGGGTACCGCTCCGCCGACCACTCTTTCGGTGAACTCGAAGCCGGCGCCTCTGGGCAGTGGTTCTAATTCCAGAAAGACATGACCATACTGACCATGCCCACCGGTCTGCTTCTTGTGCTTATACTCTGCCTTGGTTGTGATAGTAATAGTCTCCTTATATGGCACTTTGGGCACCTGAAGGTTAACTTCCACGCCGAACTTGCTCGATAATCTTTCGGCAGCGACCTCAAGGTGGGTGTCCCCCATTCCGCACAGGAGTATCTCACCAATATCAACCTCCCTTTGCACTTTGAGGCTGGGATCCTCCTCACAAATTTTGGGCAACACTGTGCTCATCTTGTCTAGGTCAGCTCTGGACTTGGGGTGTGCTGCCATATTTAGTACCGGCTCAGGGAATTGAATAGGGGCAAGCTTCAAGGGGTGCTCACGTAAACTCAGGGTGTCCCCTGTAGAAGTCGATGTCAACTTGGCTACAACTCCGATATCCCCGGCTGTGAGCTGCGGCACGGGCTCCTGATTTTTTCCTCGCAGAATGAAGAGTTGTCCTATTCGTTCTGCAGTCTCCTTGTTGGCATTCCACGCTTGGGAATTGCTATAGAGAGTTCCTGAATAAACTCTAAGATAACTGAGCCTGCCCATACGGGGGTCATTGATGGTCTTGAATACCAGAGCAGACAAAGGAGATTCGGCGGAGGGTTCTACTGTCTCCTCGGTTTTGGTGGAAACGTTGGCAGCTATGACAGCGCCTCGCTCTTCAGGAGAGGGTAGATAATCGGGGATAGCATCTAGAAGCGGGGTTACGGCGATGTTCTTCAGGGCGGAGCCAACCAGTACTGGTACCACCTTACCGCTTTTGGTAGCCGCTTTGAGACAGCGGCAAATCTGCTCCTCGCTTATCTCTTCACCGTCCAGATATCTGGCGATGAGCTCATCATCTACCTCCACTACCGCTTCAACCAGCTTTTCATGGTAGGAGTTGACATCATCAGCAATTGATGGAGGTAGCTCGGTCTCCTTTGGCGGAGTGCCGGTATATGCTTTCTTCGATACCAGGTCTACCACCCCTTGGAAGTCCTTTTGAGACCCTATAGGCAGTTGGATAGGGACACATCTGGTCCCCAATTTTGCCTGTATGTCTTTCAATACATTGAAGAAGTTGGCATTCTCGCGGTCCATCTTATTGATAAATATCAAGGAAGGCAGGTTTACCTCGTTGACATACCTCCAGACCTGTTCAGTGCCCACCTCCACGCTGGAAACGGCACAGACTACGATGATCGCTCCTTCGCTGATGGCAAGTCCTGCTTTGACCTCTGCTACAAAATCGGGGTAACCTGGGGTATCGATGAGATTCAGCTTGGACTCCTTCCACACTAATGGGAGCAACGACAGGTTGATGCTAATTTGACGTTTGACCTCGGCAGGGTCGTAGTCTGAGATGGTGGTGCCATCAGCCACATTGCCTAGGCGGCTGATGGTTCCTGAATTGAACAGCATTGCCTCAGCCAACGAAGTTTTGCCCGCACCCGAGTGTGATAGCAAGACCACATTACGGATTTTGCCTGATGAATGGCGATGCACTTACGGTACCTCGTTCCTGATAGCAGTCCTGACTTACAGCAATGGCATTGTAACAATCCCCGCCACTTAACGTCAAGCAGACAATTTGCAAGGAGACTGTTTAGAGACTGTTTACTAATGTAGCTGTAAGGCTTTAGCCAGCCCTTATTTTTGCCT
>DTZC01000225.1 GCA_012961565.1 Dehalococcoidia bacterium | reverse complement strand
GAACCTTTTGACGTTATCCTCGATGAGGCTGCCGATGTTCATAGCCCTCCCTCCTGCGAGCCCGCCTTTATGCTTTCTGAGAGGATGAAATGCGAGGTGAGTTCAATGCTTCAGGATTGATATTACAAGGGTACTTTTGATTCGTCAAGCCTGCCTGACTGCGGCAGGTTATGTAAGACGAGGCTGTAGGAATGAGGGAACAGCCTAGTGGTCGTAATGTGGGCATTTATAGTGGGGCACTGCGTGGTTTCTTCTGTGCTATTGTTCTGCGATTGTTTCCTTTAGCGCTGTGCTCTAGCGGTTTGCACCTCGTTAATAAATTTCATAACCCAGTGGCGAGCGGTTTGTGGTGGGTGCTGGGTGGGTTTGTGCTGCTGGAGCTTAAGTGACCCTGTAGGACACTTGTAGACACAGACTCCGCAGCCAATACAGAGGTCGGTATTGGCTGCTGTTACCCTGCCGGTCTTGTTTTTCAGCTCCTTACCCTCTGCCACTACGGTGACTCTGCCTTTAGCTTCGGGGAAATCTTCCAGATGTAGTGCCTCCATGGGGCAGCGCTTCACACAAAGTCCGCAGCCGATGCAGGTCTGTGGGTTTGTGTGCGCCCTGTAGTTCGACGGAGTTAAACTCATGGAGTGCCCTAATTTATAGTATGCCTCTAAGAAGATGCAGCAACATTTGCAGCAGTTGCAAATGGTATCCGGTCGTTCTATTTGATTTGATATTCCGTGAACCAAGCCAATTTCGGCACAATGACGCAAAATCTCTTCAGCCTCCTTGCGTGTAATCTCGCGCCCCATGCCGTTTTCGACGATGTATCGCCCCAGTCGGTCAAAATGGAGGCAGACCTCTGTGGGATAGGTGCAATTCTGAAAATTCAGGTCGAGGTTTTTCCTGTGGCGGCAGGGACAGTGGGAAACAGAGAAGTATTCTATGGAATCTAACACCTTGACAACTTCCTCGTAGGGTAATATCTGACGGCTGTCTTCTATTGCCTCTTGGATGGGTAAGACTCTCAGCCCCTTTGTCTCCGTGTGTCTAAAAACTTCAAAGCCGCCGTGGTAGTAATGCTGATTGTGCAGAGGTGCTAGTGTTTTGCTCAGCGCGTCTATCCGACCGGGCCAGAAAGCAGTACGCCCGATGAAGAAGAAGTCGTTAAGGCTGTAGCGTACTGTGTCACCCTGGACAGTGCGAAAGACAAGCCCTTTCTTGGCTAGCCTGTCAAGCTGCCTCTTCAGCTCATCAGGGTCCATTTGCTTCATTTCGGCGAGTTCTTCCAGGTTTTTTCCTGAGAATGGCATACCGGTCAGCAGCGATGCTTCGCCGGGAGTGTAATGGGACTTAATCAGTGGCACGAGGTAGTCTGACTCGGGCAGACCCCACCAGGTCTGTCTTAGCCAGTCCATAAAGCGCTGGTAAATCTCTTCTTCGGTCACGGCAGTCTCCTGTTTTGTCTTTCTCATTCTCACTATGACAGTTCCCTTCTTTACTTGTTTTAGTTGAATAGACTGGCGTCGCCTAGCTCTATTAGCGTGGTCTTAGTTTGCAAGACTGAGATAAAGTTTTTCCGCTTCTGAAATGATGCCTTCGACCAGTTCTTTCACCGTCTTCAGCTCTTTGATTAGCCCTGCTACCTGGCCTGCGATAAAGAGTCCATTCTCAGGGTCATTTTCCTGGAGCAGGTTTGCCATTTTCGAGGCGAGCATCATCTGGATCTCCTCAGGTGGTTTACGTTCCTGTTCCGATTGTTCTAGTGTGTCGAAGAACCTATTCTTAATCATTCTTACCGGCTGCACTTTGCGGGTAGCCAGTCCAGTGGCAGTATCTGAAGCGTTGAGCAGCACCTGTTTGTAGGTGGCGCTGATACGGTCACATTCTTTTGTAGCCAGGAATGCAGTGCCCATTTGGACTCCCTGGGCACCCAGTGACAGGGCAGCCAGGAATCCTCGGGCATCTGCTATTCCTCCTGCTGCCACTACCGGTTTCTCCACTGCATCAACAACCTGGGGAATCAGTACCATGGTGGTGACCTCGTCTCTGGAGGCAATGCCGCCTGATTCAGTGCCTTCGGCTATGATAACATCCACCCCAGCCCTGGCTGCTCTCACCGCGCCTCTTACGTTAGACACCACATGCAGCCATTTTGCTCCCGAACCTTTGATTTTTTCTGCCCATTTGTCTGGATTTCCTGCTGATGTGGAAATGATATTGACACCTTCCTTAATGATGACATCCAGCATTTCACCAGCGTCTGGTCTGAAAAGCGGGCAATTGACTGCGAATGGTCTGGAGGTCAGACGCTGGCATTCTTGAATCTCACGTTGTGCCTCGTCAACTGAGATAAAAGCAGTAGCTACCGAGCCTAAGGCACCGGCATTTGATACAGCTGCAGCTAGTTTGCCAGTCGAGATGTTGCCCATTGCCCCCAAAATGATGGGGTATTCAAGCCCCAGCAATTGACATAATCTGGTTCTCTTCATTTGCGCCCTCCTTAATTAATTGCGTTAAATACGCGAATCTCGACTCGACAATTTTAATCCTCTGGTGGCAGGATATTATGTCCCCCGAGCTCCCGAAGTACGCGTTCAAAGATGGTGATATCTTTCCTGGAAAACGGTTTTCTCAAAGTTGCGTCCAGTTCATCTGCAAATTCGAGTATACGCGGTGCCAGCTTTCTAGCTTTATCAGTAAGGAATACCAGTGCTGACCGTCTGTCATTAGGGTTTTGCCTGCGTTCTACGTAGCTATTTTTTTCCATCCTGTCGATAATTCCCGTAAGCGTAGAACTATCGAGTGATACTAGTTCTCCAAGTTCACTGATGGTGATACCATCTCTCATCCACAGGGCATTGAACACGAAGAACTGTGGCGGGGTTAAGTCGAACGGCGCTAGCCGCTTCTCATAATAATCGTAGACACGACGCATTACCCGTCCTAGATTGAAGCAGATGTGTCGTCTGGCATCATACATCGGCAATGCACCTCTATTTTGTGCACAATTATTTTGTGCACATTGTAAGACATGCTTTCGTGCCTGTCAAGCTTTGGCCCCCTGGGCTAATCTAGAAGGTACCAGCATCGGGGTGACTTTCGTGGGTTTGACAGGTATCAGGGTCTATGATATATTGCGTCGTGCCTTTCTAAAGAAGTTATCAGGAGGTTGTTTCAATGGTCGGCATCAAATCCTATGGCGCATATATTCCTCGCTATCGCATAAATCACAATACTATCTTTGCTGCAGTTGGATTCTTGGGCACTTTTCCGCCGCCTGGAGAGAATGCAGTGGCTAATCACGATGAAGATACTCTCAGCATGGCAGTAGCTGCAGGTGTTGATTGCTTGCATGCCATTGAGCGGGAGAAGGTAGATGGTCTATATCTAGCTACTACCAGCCAGCCCTACGAGTTAAGGCAGAATTCGGCATTGGTAGCTACTGCTCTAGACCTGCAGCCGAGCATAAGAACAGCTGATTTTATTGGCTCGGCTAAGTCTGGGACTACAGCGCTGCTTTCAGCGTTCGATGCGTCAAAAAGTGGAGGCTCGCACAATATTCTCGTTTGTGCTTCTGACTGCCGATTGAGCAAGCCGGGTAGCCCCCAAGAGCATCTGTATGGTGATGGTGCCGCAGCCCTGCTAGTTGGCGATGAGGATGTGTTTGCTACCCTTGAGGGCTATTATTCCGTGACCTACGACTTCCCTGATCGGTGGAGGGCAGCTGGCGAGAAATTCGAGCATGCCTGGGAGGATAGGTTTATCCGCGATGCCGGTTATGCCCGGGTTATCCCAGAAGCAGTATCAGGGCTGCTAAAAAAATACAACCTGAACATCAAGGACTTTGCCAAGATAGTCTTTCCCGGGTTGTATCCTAGGGAACATGGAGCTATAGCCAAGCGGTTGGGTGCTGATGCCAGTCAACTCCAGGACACTTTGGTCAATAAAGTTGGTGATACTGGTTCTGCTTCGCCCCTAATGATGCTGGTGGCAGCCCTAGAAGAGGCTAAGCCGGGTGACAAGATACTGATTGCTAGTTTCGGGAATGGTAGCGATGTACTGTTCTTTGAAGTCACCGAAAAAATAAAGAGCGTGGGTAATAGGCGGGGAGTAACAAAACACCTAAACTCAAAAAAGGAGCTTACCAGCTACGAAAAATACCTTGCTTTTCGTAATCTAGCCCCTATGGATTTAGGTATGCGTGGTGAGATTGGCATTCGTACACCTATGTCAGCACTATTTAGGGAGCGGAGGGCAGTCCTGGCACTTTGCGGTACAAGGTGCAGAAAGTGTGGCACACCGCAGTATCCACCCCAAAGAGTATGTGTGAATCCTGAGTGCGGGGCAGTTGACCAGATGGAATGGTATCGCTTCTCTGATAAGCGAGGAGTAGTTTTCACCTATACCGGTGACAATCTTGCTGCCAGCATTGACCCACCGGCAATCTATGGCTTGGTGGACTTTGATGGTGGTGGGAGGTTCTGGTTTGATTTCACCGATTGTGATTTGGATTCGATTAAAGTGGGCATGCCGGTGGAGATGACTTTCCGCCGGAGATATTCTGATGAACCAAGTGGAGTTCACGGCTATTCATGGAAAGCAACACCAATACGTGATTAGAACTTTGGAAGAAGAAACGACGGAGGAGAAAAAATGGCAGAAGGTATTAAAGATAAGGTAGCTATCATAGGCATGGGCTGCACCAAATTTGGCGAGCTATGGGACAAAAGTGCTGAAGACCTTATGGTCGAAGCCTTTGAAGAGTGTATCGAAGACGCGGGCATAGAAAAGAAGGATATTAACGCAGCCTGGTTTGGTGTGCACTTTGAGGAGCAGAGCGTGGGCAAAGGAGCCACATCTCTGGCCTTGACATTGAAGCTGCCTTTCATCCCGGTTACTAGGACAGAGAATTTCTGCGCTACTGCGACAGAGGCTTTCAGGGGTGCCTGTTATGCGGTGGCTTCAGGAGCATATGACATAGCTTTAGCTTTGGGTGTGGAAAAACTCAAGGATACTGGGTATGGTGGACTTCCTACTGGTCCTGGTCTCATGGGGACAAAAAGTGCTCTCATCATGCCCAAATTGACCGCTCCCGGGGCCTTTGCCATGATGGCTACCCGGTACTTTGCTGTGTATGGCTTAACTCCTGAGGAGGGAAAGAGGATGCTGGCCAAGGTGTCAGTAAAGAGCCACTATAATGGGGCGAGGAACCCCAAGGCACATTTGCGCCGCGAGGTAACCGAGGAGCAGGTTTTGAATGCTCCCATAATTGCCTGGCCGCTGGGGCTTTTTGACTGTTGTGGAGTAAGTGATGGCTCAGCGGCAGCTATTGTAACCAGAGCTGATATGGCTAAGAAATTCCGCCCTGACCCAGTCTATGTCAAGGCTCTGCAGATTGCTCTGAGCTCGGGTGAGGAGCTAATGTACCCCAAATGGGATGGTGCTCATGTTGAGACCGGATACCGCGCTGGAATACTGGCCTATAATGAAGCAGGTATTAAAAATCCGCGTGAGGAGATAAGCATGGCTGAAGTGCATGACTGCTTCTCAATCACTGAAGCTGTAACCATGGAAGACCTACAATTCAGTCCTAGGGGCAAAGTAAAGGAGGACATAGAGGCGGGTCGTTTTAATCTCGATGGCGAACAACCTATTCAACCTGATGGTGGCTTGAAATGCTTCGGACACCCCATCGGTGCTTCAGGGTTGAGGATGATATATGAGATGTATAAACAGCTGCAGGGCAAAGCTCAGCTACCTGAGCGCCAGATAAAGAATCCCAAGCTGGGTCTTACTCATAACATGGGCGGCTTTCCAGCGATGAATATTGTCAGTGTTGCCATTGTAGGACTGTAGAAACCAAATTTGAAGGAGGCTGGCTATGGCTGAAGGCTCTTTGATTACCGAGGAACTGCGAAAATTGATAGGTATACCCTCGGAGCCGATCATTTTCAAAGTCGAGGAGGGGGCAATCCAGAGATATGCACAGGCTATAGGCGACCCGAATCCTCTATATAACGATATTGACTATGCCAAGAAAAGCAAATATGGTAGATTGATGTGCCCTCCAGGTTTCACTGGTTGGCCAGTAAAAGGTGGAATCTCTGTCTTCAGATTGGTGGACACCCTGGTTAAGGCTGGTGCACCATCGAGATTGCTCGATGGTGGCGTTGAGTTTGAATTTTTTGAACCAGTTGGTGCTGGTGATACATTGATTGGCACGACCAAAATCATCGATATATCCGAGAGGGAGACTAGGATGGGTAAAACAATGTTCACCACATTGGAGACCACTTTCCTGAATCAGAATGGTAATGTGGCACTGAAGAGCCGGTCGACATTGATCCAGTTTTAGCATATCCTGAACATCTTTTTACGGAGGAGCTATGGCTGAACAGATATACTATGAGGATGTGGAAGTCGGTACCGAGGTAACGCCACTAGCGAAAATTGCTACTACCAGAATGTTGGTTCAGTGGGCGGGGGCATCGGGTGATTTTAACCCCCTGCACTACGAGGACGATTTCGCCAAGGCTATGGGGGTGGGGGCTCCTATTGTGCACGGTGCTCTCAAGCGCGCCTGGTTAGGGCATTTGATGACTGACTGGATAGGTGAGCAAGGTGTGCTCAAGAAATTGTCCTGTCGCTACCGTGGTATGGACTATCCAAGGAAGATGAAAACAATGGAAGAACCACACGATGGAGAGACTTGGTGGTGTAAAGGCAAGGTGACCAAGAAATACGAGGAGAACGGTGAATACCTTGTTGAGTGTGAGATTTGGGTGGAGAATGGAAAAGGAGAGAAAACGACCCCTGGCTCAGCTCTGGTTGCCTTGCCATCGCGGAGCAAAAATAGGCAGAATTTGTAGTATTGATTAGCTGGTTGAGAAGGCAATCTTCCAAAGTAGATGGGTGATATTCTAGGTTATTTGATAAGTTATACATAAGGAGGTAATTAGAAAAATGGGGAAGCTTGATGAAAAAGTAGCAGTCATTACCGGAGCGGCAAGGGGGATAGGCAGGGCTGATGCTATCCTATTTGCTAGGGAGGGCGCTGCTGTGCTAGTGAGCGATATTGATGCCGGTCCGCTGGAGGAGGTGGTCAAAGAGATACGGGGTGCTGGCGGCAAAGCTGAAGCCTGTCCTGGTGACGTGACCAAACCAGAAGACTGCCAGAAGATGATGGATATGGCAGCGGAGAGATTCGGCAAACTCGATATCTTGGTCAATAATGCAGGACTTACTCGAGATGCTTTGATCCACAAAATGACCGATGCCCAATGGGATATTTGTGTGGATATCAGTCTCAAAGGGACTTTCAACTGTATCAGGGCTGCCTCAAAATATATGATGAAGGAAGCTCACAACGGCAGGATAATCAATGTTGCCTCGGTGGCTGGGCTAATGGGCAACATCGGACAGATTAACTATGCTGCTGCTAAGTCAGGCTTGATAGGGCTGACCAAAACTGTAGCCCGAGAGTGGGGGCGGTTTGGGATTACTTGCAATGTCGTCGCCTATGGCTTTGTCGATACCAGGTTGACGCGGGAAAAGGAAACCCAGCAGGAAGTGGTAGCTGGTGAGCCGGTGGGTATTCCAAAGAAAGTCAGGGATATGGTTCTTTTGCAGGTTAAGCCCATGTCACCGGAAGACGCTGCCAAGCCAGTCCTTTTCTTGGCTTCGGATGACGCTGCTTTTATCACCGGTCAGGTGTTGAATGTTTCCGCCGGGATGTATATGTAGATTCACTCGCCTGCTTTGTATCGGCTGGAACATCGGTTGATTGCTGTATTAGCTACCCAGTGGGTGATAAAGATGATATAAGGAGGCTAGGATGGCAAAGAGGCTAGATGGTAAGGTAGCGGTGGTTACTGGTGCTGGGCGTGGTATCGGTAGAGCCGAGGCATTAGCTCTAGCTGTTGAGGGTGCCAAAGTGGTGGTCAATGACTTGGGTGGAGCTGGTAATGGAACAGGGGCTTCCACGTCTCCGGCTGATGAGGTAGTCGAGGAGATAAAGAGGCTTGGTGGAAAGGCTGTAGCTAATTATGATTCGGTGGCTACCCCGGAAGGCGGGGAAAATATCATCAAAGCTGCCATTGACAACTTCGGTCGGATTGATATCTTGGTCAATAATGCTGGCATTCTGAGAGACCGCATGATTTTCAACATGACCCCGGAGGAATGGGACCTGGTCATCAAAGTCCACCTCTATGGGCATTTCTACTGTACTAGACCAGCCTGTGTCTATTTCAGACAGCAGAGGAGCGGCAGAATAATAAACACTTCGTCTACAGCAGGACTGGGCAATATGGGGCAAGCCAATTATAGCGCAGCCAAGGAAGGCATCGTCGGTTTTACGCGGACTGTAGCCAGGGATATGGGCAGGTACGGCGTGACTTGCAATGCTATACGTCCAAATGCTGGCACCAGGTTGACTTTGACACCGGAGCTGAAGGCTGCCTGGGAGAAAGCTAAGGCTCAGGGATTACGACCAGCGACCGGTTCGGTAACCATCGACGAACTTGAAAAGATGACCCCAGAAATGATAGCACCTCTAGTTGTGTATTTAGCCAGTGATGAAGCGGCTAATATTAACGGTTGCACTTTCTGGATTGGGGGTGGTCGCATAGGGATTTATTCTGAGCCAGAAATCCGGACCAGCATCATTAAGGATGGCACCTGGACCCTCGAAGAGCTTGTTGATGTTATACCCAGAACACTGGCTCGAGGTCTAGTAAATCCGTCGCCACCACAGCCGCCGAAGTAACAGTCCTGGCGAGCGTGACACAGTTTGTTCAAGGTATCATTGAGCTGATTAGAAGCATTGCGGTGTGTTTACATAAGTCTATCATTTCTTACGTTTTGCAGATGCCAGCTTTTGTAGCAGATGATAGTTTTTGCTTGTCGGTGTGACTGTGGCGAGTATTATAGGTGTCTCGTAATGGAGGGTGATCAACTCCGAGGAGGCTAGCAATGGATTTCAGCCTAGGTGAAAAAGAGCGAGCGCTCATAGAGGAAATTCGTCAGTTTGCCAAGGAGGAATTGCCCCCAGATTCAGTTTGCCAGACACTTATCGATGGGGAATGCAGGGATTTTCAGTTTGAGATATCAATAGCTAAAAAGCTTGCTCAGAAAGGATGGCTGGTCATGAGCTGGCCTAGAGAATATGGGGGGCGAGACGCTTCTCTCTGGGAGCAAACAGTGTATGAGATGGAGGTAGGTTACTGGGGCATACCTGGGGCTTGGATGGGCATAAGCGGGACTCAATGGGTTGGTCCGTGTCTTATGTTGTTTGGTACCGAGGAGCAGAAGAAGAAGTATCTGCCGCTTATCGCTTCAGGCGAGCCAGATGGTGTTTGGTGCACGGGCTATAGCGAACCTAATGCCGGATCCGATTTTGCTAATCTTCAGACTCGAGCTGCAAGGCAGGGTGATGAGTATATTATCAACGGGCAGAAGGTGTGGACCAGCGTTGCCCACCGGGCAAGGTGGTGTTGGCTGGCTGCTAGAACGGACCCAAATGCGGTTAAGAAGCATCGGGGAATCAGTATTTTTATTGTTGATATGAAAAGTCCAGGGGTTACAGTCAATCCCATATTGAACTACTATGGTCGACATCACTTTAATGAAGTATTCTTCGATAATGTGAGAGTCCCCGCCTCTAATCTGGTTGGAGAGGAGAACAGAGGATGGTACCACCTGATGCAGGCACTGGCTTTCGAAAGACGCAGCACAGCGCCAGTCACTTACGGTCGTTTTAAGCGGATATTGGAAGAACTTGTGGAGTATGCCCGAAATACCGAATATGAAGGAAGACTTCTGTCCCAAAATCCTGTAGTTCGTGGTAAGCTATGTGACATAGCCATTGAGCTGGAAGTGTTAAAGATGTTCGCCTACCAGATAGCCTGGACGATAAGCAAAGGTGAGATTCCTGTCTATCAGTCCTCGAGGAATAAGGTAATGAGCGATGAAGTTATGAAAAAGGTAGCTCTTACCGGGGCAGAGGTCCTGGGAATTTATTCCCAGGTAGACCCAGACTCGAAATGGGCGAGACTCCATGGGACAATACAGGGTGCTTACCTCGGTTTCCCGGGGCAGGCAATTGCTGCTGGCACTACCGAGGTCGAGAAAAGTATCATAGCGCAGTTCAGGCTGGGTCTACCGAAATCTTACTAGGACTACAGATGATCTGTTAGGAGGCTGCTAATGGAATTCGGTTTCACTGAAGAGCAGGAGATGCTGCGGACGCTAGCCAGAGATTTTTTGACCAAAGAGTGCCCTAAAAGTAAGGTCAGGGCATTAGACAAAGATGAGAAAGGATACGACCCTCAGATTTGGCGCAGCATGGCAGAACTAGGCTGGATGGGACTCGTCTTCCCTGAAGAGTACGGCGGCATAAATGCTGGCTTCATGGACCTAGTTGTGCTGATGGAAGAGATGGGGAGAAATATTCTGCCCGGACCTTTCTTTTCCACCATTGGTCTCTGTGCTCTACCTCTACTGGAATATGGCACCTCCCAGCAGAAAGAAACGCTTCTTCCTCAAATAGCTCGAGGCGAGGCAATCTGGACTTTAGCCCTAACCGAGTTATCAGGCAGCTATCGGGCTTCTGAGATAAGGCTTCCTGTTAGCCTGCGAGGTGATGAGTACGTGCTTGAGGGTGAGAAGTTCTTTGTTTCCGATGCGCATGTAGCTGATTATATGCTGGTGGTGGGCAGAACCGGAAATGGGATGAGCTCAGAAGAAGGAATTACGATATTCATAGTTGGTGCTAAAGACCATGCTGTGAGGATGGAGATGATTCCAACCATAGGTGGGGATAGGCAATTCAGGGTTAGCTTTAATGAACTGGGAGCAGGCAAAGGCGATATTCTGGGAGAAGTAGGTCAAGGCTGGTGTATAGTGGATTTTATTTTGCAAAGGGCTGCCGTGTTGAAATGTGCCGAAATATCGGGTGCCTGTCAGGCAGTTCTGGAAATGACTAGTGCCTATGCCAAAGAAAGGGTTCAGTTTGACCGTCCGATTGGTTCGTTCCAAGCAGTGCAACATAAGCTGGCTGATATGCTCATCGATGTTGAAGGAGTTCAGTACTTAGTGTATCAAGCAGCTTGGGGGATAAGCATCGGTTCCCCATCACGGTTGCAGATTTCAGCAGCTAAGGCGAAGGCAAGCGAGGTCTATCAGCGGGTGTGTATAGATGGCATTACAGCCCATGGTGCCATAGGCTATACCATGGACCATGATATGGGTCTCTACTATCGGCGGGTCAGGGCGGCGCACTTTGTCGCCGGAGACGTTGATTTACATAAGGAAAGAATTGCCGTTGAACTGGGACTTTAAGCTTTTTCCTGCTGGTGGGGTGGGATGGTGAGCTGGCTCAGATAAATGGGGTCAGGTCTTTGACTGTGATCATGTGGCGTATTCCTCCCCCTCAATTTTTGGTCTCTACTGAAAAGATACACCCTTTTTCTTTCTTAAAGAAGAATTTACACAAAATATGATACGCTACCTCGACACACTTGAGACTGTTTACTAATGTAGCTGTAAGGCTTTAGCCAGCCCTTATTTTTGCCTGTAGCCCCGAGGTTTTAACCT
>DTZC01000224.1 GCA_012961565.1 Dehalococcoidia bacterium | reverse complement strand
TTTGCCCGTAACGACTACGACTTTATCATCTACGAGAAGGAACTTGAGGATCTGGGCATAACCATTGAGAGCATCAGCGAGCCCGGTGATGCCTCGACCCCCGCCGGCTATATCGGGCGGCGGATGATGCAGGTCATCAGCACCTGGTACTCCAAGAACCTGGCCATCGAGGTCAAGAAGGAGATGCAGAAGAAAGTCGAGAACGGCGGCTGGCCCAAGCAGGCGCCCTTCGGCTATGTTAACCGGCGGGACAAGAACCACGCCTGGGTCGAGGTAGACCCGAAGAACGGGCCCTTTGTCACCGAGGCGTTCAAGGAATTTGCTACCGGCAAATGGACTCTGGAGTCCTGGGCGGAGCATGCCTACTCCCTCGGCTACCGCAGCCGAAAGGGGAACTGCATCGGCCGGTCGAAGTGGAGCGATATCTTTCATCACCGTTTCTATCTTGGTGAAACCTAGCTAAAGGACGGCGACGTCCCGGTCAAAGGGACACACCAGCCGCTTACGGATGAGGACACCTTCGCCCATGTGCAGCACGTGTTGAGGCAACATGACAAGAACAAGCAGCGCACCCGGCGCCATCGCTACCTGTTACGAGGCATCCTGCACTCGTTAGATGCCGATAGTCCCTGCTGGGCGGAGACCAATAACAAGAAGGGCTTGAGCTACTACCGGAGCCGGAAAAAAGGTTGGCGGCAGTCAGGTCTATTACAACAGCCGCACCATTGAGGAGCAGCTTCCCGTTATCTTCAAGAACGTTACCATAAGTGAGGACGACCGGCAGTTCCTGCGAAAGAAGCTGGGCGACTGGTTTAATGAGGAGACGAGCGGCAATGACGAACTGCGAAGAGCGGAGGAGAGGCTGGCAAAGCTGGAGAGGATGGAAAAGAACCTGCAGCGGCTGGCTATTGAGGAGGAAATCTCCTTCGAGGACTTCAAGGAACACCGTGCCCGGATTGAGGCTGAGAGGTCAAGACTGCGGACGACTGTCGATGCGGTAAAGCAAAGGCAGCACCTGGTGAGAGCTGATTTTGAGATAGCGCTGGAGCTTGCCACCCAGCTGGACTTTCTGTTTGAAAAGGCTAACTACGACGAGAAGCGCCTGCTTTGCGAAACGGTGCTCAAGCGGGTCTACGTTAAGCAAGGCAAGATAACCGCCACCGAACTGAACGCGCCCTTCGCTCTAATAACCCGAAACGCCGCTGGTTCGGGAGCTGTTACGAATGGTGGGGAAGAGGGGACTCGAACCCCTACGCCTTGCGGCACATGATCCTAAGTCATGCTCGTCTGCCAGTTCCGACACTTCCCCAGGTGCCAAATCACAAAGAATATTCTACCATTTTGAACAGCTTTTTGCTTATTACCCTACTACAGGCAACCATCCGAACTACCATGTCCCACGGTGAGAAGGTATCGCAGTCCAAATAACGCTGAAATAGATACCAATCTGGCAAGCCACCTGAATACTGCTCACCAGCCACCACCTTCCTGCTCGACAGACCCAAGTCCCGCTCCGCACCGATACTGCTGGAAACCAGCAAGAGGACTACTACATATAACTAGGCCAGGAGAGCTAACGTGAACCTGTCCCCACAACGGAAAAGAAATGTGTCACAAGGGTAACAGACATATCTCAACGGCAGGCCAGAAATACCGTTTTTCAAAATGCGTTGTTCAGTTTAGACTGGCACAGGTGTATAATGTGAGTGGCATATTCACCTGCAGACACAACCAGCCTACAGGGCAACTGCAGGATAAGCAACCCTTGTCGGTGGACAGAAAAGCTCGATAGCAAGCAGGAAAGAGGGTTTATGAAACACAGCTACAAATACTGTCCCATGTGCGGTGCCAGCCTTGAGACAGGTTTTATAGAAGGCAAACAAAGAGGCTTCTGCCACGACTGTAACTTTATCGACTACAAGAACCCCCTGCCTGTAGCGCTGGCAATCCCGGTAAAAGATGAAAGATTCTTGCTCATAAAGCGAGGACTGCCACCAAAGAAGGGCATGTGGGCGTTCCCCTCAGGGTTCGTGGAGAGCGGCGAGACTGCAGAGGAAGCTTGCCTCAGGGAACTACAAGAGGAAACCGGACTGTCCGGTCATATAGTCAAGCTGGCAGGCGTAATGCGTGTGGAAGACAATGAGCTTTATGGGGATATGCTGATAGTAGCCTACGTTGTTGAGCTGGACGATGGCAAGCCAAGTCCCGGCAACGAGGTAGAGGAGGCAAGGTTCTTCGCTGCTGATGAGCTACCCAGTCGCTATCTGGATTTCTTCAAGGAATTCAGGCAAACCGGAAATGATTACAGCAGGAGGTAGCCGAAATGAAGTTGAGAACAGCACTCTCGTCCACAGTGCTTATCCTGTTGCTCCTCCTTAGTTCGTGCCCCGGTAGTACACCTGTACAGGTCCCCTGTGATGACTTCATGAAGCTGCAGCCACCGGCAGCAATCACCAAAAAGGTGCAAGTCCCAGCTGGCAGCACCTTCACTGTGACCTTATGCTCCAACCAAACGACAGGCTACCGATGGTCAGAATCAGCACAGATTAGCGGCCGGTCGGTAGTGCGACAAATTGCCCACAAGTCCGAACTTCCCTAGAGTGAGCTTATTGGAGCTGCTGGGCAAGAAGTGTGGACTTTCGAGGCACTGAAGAAAGGCAGCTGCACCGTGTCCATGCAATACAGCCGACCCTGGGAAAGCGAGGAGAAGGCAACCTGGAGATTCAGCCTCACCGTAAGCATCAAATAGAACCTAATCTCTACGGAAGTCTAATTCTGGCACAACATTTAGCCTCTGCTCCAGCAGCAACCTGAATTGATGCCACAATAATCAACTTCCCCCGGACAAGCTAATGATGCCAATTTGAGAATCGGACTACCTACCACCTTGAGCCAATACCGCCACAATCGGGACACGGTTTCCAACTTCCAGCGACACCAGTACGACCACTACCCCCACACAGAGAACATGACCTGGCATCGCCGGGTACCAGATTATAACCCCTCCGATTGCATACCGGACACGATTCGGATACCGAGGTGGCACCCTCAGTTTCCAGCACAATACCCCGCCCCCGGCAATAGGGACAGCGTTTTCTCATCATCATCAACGTCCTCCTCAGTGCCCACTTGACCTGTGTTCCACTGGAGCAAGACTGGTGCTCTAGAACGGGACCAACTTGGTCATCTTCCGCCACACCCACCTATTAGCACTCAACGACCGCAGCATATCGTATGCTCTCTTCCGGTCAAGGTGCATAGCATCAGCCACCTGTTCTACAGTCGCACCCTCCGCCTTGCCCAAAAAGTCAAGTATGTTGGCTTCTACATCGCGCCCGGCTCTCAATAGTGCAGGTATAACCTCTCTGCCCGACCGCGTCAATACATACAATTCCATAGGCTCACCCCCACTTCATCTCCGCAAGCTTAGAGAGTTATTAAGACTTGCCATGCCTGATTAGGCTTGAAACGAGTAATAGTGATTCCAGCCATATAGCAGTGCCTATCCATTTAACGTGGGAATTTATGAAATCGTAGGCTGCTTGAAGGTATGGTCCCAAAACCGCCTTACGGTTCTGCAAACGAAGTCTGGTGATTATTGACGGTGTATCTATAGCCAGAGGGCAATTTCGCTGGCATTTCCGGCAGCTAAGGCATATATCAAGACTATCGTACTTGCTATTATAGGCAGCTGGCAGAGCATCCCCAGGAACTTCTTCAGCCAGCAGTGAATAGACCACACCCCTCCCACCAAGCTGGCTTTCCATTCCAAAGCTGTTTCCGTAAACACTATAAGCAGGACAGGTGAGCAGGCACTGACCGCAACCTATGCAGTAGAGCAACTCCCTGTATTCACTATCGGCTATATTGCTCCTGTGATTGTCAACCAGAATAAGGCAAATTTCTCTAGCGCCGTGGACCCCCTTAATCAACTGCTTCTCAATATCCGCAGTCTGGCTGGGTCCACTGATTATGTTAATAAACGAGGTGCTTACCGAGCCGGTAGCATAAAACGTCTGGAGCTTCACCATGTTGAGGGCTTCTTCAATACAAGGATATATCTTGTCTATACCAGCCAGGACGATGTGTTTTTCAGGACGGGTAGCCACCTCGATTATATTACCCTCGTTATGCACAAGCAGGACAGCCCCTTCCTCAGCAGCTACGGCATTAGCGCCGGTAATACCAACAGCGGCTTCATACAGGTATGTAGAAATCTCCTGCCTGAGCAGCCCGACGATAGCCTCCGCCTTCGGCTCAACTCTCTTGTTGAAGTGGGTCGAGAGAACATCAGCTATCTCGTGCCGTGTCAGATGACTAGCCGGACCTGTGGGGTGCGATGGTACATCGCCACAGAGCTGGAGTATCCGGTCGCCAATGTCGGTCTCTATCACCTCAATTCCCGCTGCCGTTAACGTCTTCGTCAGTCCAATCTCCTTGGTGACATTCGATTTCGATTTCACCAGCAGTCTATTACCCGCCAGTTCATTCATGACCAGCGATATGGCTTCCTCCCGGGTATGTGCCAGTTGCACTTTAATACCGTTTTCGCGAAGACTCTCTATCGCCTTGTTCAAGAGCGTCCGGTTACCCACAGAAATTTCCCTGGTCTTCCTAAGTCGGCTTTTCCGACCTTCAAGGTCTGATATGCGACCAGCATTGGCGCGTTGTCTCTTTTTGACCAAGTTGAAAGCTTTCCTCATTGCCCGTATCCGGCGCGCTCTCTCCAACTGCTTTTCTATCTTTGATTGGGAAGAGGTGCTCCTATGCATAATTCTCCCTCACAAACCCGCTGTAAACAGTCTGAGACTGTTTAGCAACAACCCGTTCTTGGTG
>DTZC01000223.1 GCA_012961565.1 Dehalococcoidia bacterium | reverse complement strand
TGGTTTGAATTGCCGTTAGAATCTGTTAGAATTGATTCATACCTTCAGGGGGCTGGTTCAGTCCACAGTCTTGCGTTAATAAAAAGGAGGAGGTGGCAACGATGGCGCTTTATGTGATGCTAACAACCCTGACCGACGAGGGCAGAAAGACAATCAAGGATAAGCCAGACCGAATAAAGGAAGTCAACAAGGAAGTTGAAGCCATGGGGGCTAAGCTACTGGCTCAATATGCACTGCTCGGTCCTTACGATTTCGTGAACATTCTTGATGCTCCGAATAACGAAGTCATCACCAAGGTAGCAATAGAATTGGGTGCCAGAGGTACACTTCAGACCATGACTATGGCTGCTGTGGATATTGACAGCTTTATTGCTAATCTGAAGAAGTGATTGTATCAGGGACTGGCTTCGCCCCCTGAAGCTGCAGTGGTTATGTCGCACCCTTTGAGTCCTATCTGAACTTTGGCTCCCAGCTATTTGCCGGCTACCTTCCGCAGACCCCCTGGACATGCTAAATATACACTCCTCAGCCCTCAGCATGGTGCTGATAAATAGCAGCATTGCCGCTGGCACCTCAAGCAACAAACCTAGGATTCTTCTTTTTGGAGCATTTCCAGGAATTTGTAATAAGCTGGCGGCAGTTGTCCTTCGAATCTAAGAAATGACGGTGTGGGATACCTATGCATGCCTGACTTGTGACCGACCTCCAGCCCTTTGATAGTTGAGTCTATCTTATTCTGGGGTATGGCGAAGGCAAGCTCGTGGTCCTGAGTCAAAGCAAAGTATCGGTCGCCAGCACCTGATAGTATGAACTGACATTCTCCTGTAAGCAACGGGCGGGCGATGAACCCTGAGCAGCCTATGCCGGGAGTAGCAGTCGAATTAAGGCTTCCGCCCTCCAGCGCCAGGGCCCCTTGTACCAGTCTCGCTATTTGAGCTGGGTTCCCGAAGAGGAGGAGAAGGTCAGGTTGAAAAGTGGCAGTGTGAAGTGGTGCCGCCAGCATAAAGTTGTATTTGCCGTACTCCAGCCTGCTCAAAGCCCGGGCAGTCCGGGCAAACTGCTCTCTGGTACCCAGGCCTAACGATTCAGCATAGCTGCCATCGAGGTAACCCTTGCCGGGCACAAAGCCAAGGACGAAGGCACCGTGAGGGCAACACTGGTCTTCCTTGCCGATGGCAATAGTCCACCCATAGCGCCGGGCCATTGCTATGCCCTGGCAGACTGTTATCGAAATGCCCAGATCACGCTTGGGTACTCGCACTCTCTGTGGGAGTTCGTCACTGGAGCGGCACATCTTAATGGCGAGAGGAAAGGTCTGAGGTCTGATATAGAGATTTAGCGCCTCATTGACTTCTTCTAGATTTACCATGTCTGTTCCATCCGGATTTTGCTTGACACTATCGGAGACGGCTCAGGACTGTTTCATAGTTATTAACAATGCTGCCAATAACCTCGTCAACGCTCTTGATTTCCTCAATCATGCCAGCTATGGAACCGCAATAAGCTTCACCATTGTTCAAGTCTCCTTCATATTGCCCGGTCCGCGAGCGGCTACTGCCGATAAAGGCGAGGAGTTCTTCTGCCGAAGCTCCAGAGGCTTCCAGCTCCAATATTTTGGTGGCTACTTCATTCTTAAGCACCCTGGTTGGTCCCAGTTTCCTGCCAGTGATTACTGTGTCAACATCACTTGCCTTCAC
>DTZC01000222.1 GCA_012961565.1 Dehalococcoidia bacterium | reverse complement strand
CAGGTCTCCGTGGCTGCCAATGTAGGACAGGGCTGCGGAGATGAGTTTTTCTTTTTTGGCGAGGGTCACCGACTCTTCAGGGCTGCCGAAAGCGGTGGTGCTTCTGGTGCGGACTTCTACGAAGACGAGGTGGTCCTTTTTCCGGGCGATGATATCGATTTCACCTTCACGGCAGCGAAAATTGGTGTCGCGGATGCGGTAGCCCTTCTTTTTGAGGAAGTCTCTGGCTAGCTTTTCACCAGCGGCGCCGAGCTCTTTACGCTTCATGGCAACAAGCCCCCCTGCCGTACTGGAGTGAAGGAGTAACGGTGGACTGGTGATGGACCCAGGTGTCGCAGACAGGAGAGATGGTGTTTGGTGCCATAGCCCTTGTGCTCGGCGAAGCCGTAGCCGGGATGGAGTTGGTCCAGCTCTATCATGATTCGGTCACGGGCAACCTTGGCGATAATCGAGGCGCAGGCAATGGAGAGGCATAGCTTATCGCCCTTGATTATAGGTTTCTGGGGGATGCTGAGGTGAGGAAGGGTAAGGCAGTCTATGAGTAAGAAGTCAGGCGAGCAGGATAGTCTTTCCACGGCAAGGCACATGGCGAGCCTGGTGGCGCTGAGTATACCGACGGAGTCGATTGTTCCCGAGTCTATGACACCTACTGAAATGGCTATAGC
This sequence comes from Dehalococcoidia bacterium, assembly GCA_012961565.1. Classification (GTDB taxonomy): domain Bacteria; phylum Chloroflexota; class Dehalococcoidia; order GIF9; family UBA5629; genus DTZC01. The sequence continues at coordinate 4,417 of DTZC01000222.1, read as the reverse complement.
TTCTTGCCAGATGAGACGGTACAAGGATTCCCGCCGCCGTGGCGGAATCTGCTTGCTGTCAGCGACTGATTTCAACCAGGGGAAATCGGGGAATGGGGGCAGGATTACAGCAGCAGCAACCACTGGGCCGGCTAGGGCTCCCCGCCCGGCTTCGTCTATACCTGCGATAAGGCGATAGCCTTGCGAGCAAAGGCTGTTTTCCTCGACAGGGCTCGGCGGCTCTGTGGTACGTTTATCACTTCGGGTTTTCAATGATACCCCCTCCGAGGACTTCGCTGCCCTGGTAGAAAACTACAGCCTGCCCCGGTGTCACTGCAGGTTGGGGCTCACGGAACCTGACCTCGACATTCTCTCTCTCAGCATGGATAATTGCGGGTATCAGGGGCGCACGGTAGCGTATCTTGGCATTGACCGCCAGTGGCTGCGTGGGGATTTTCCCCGATACCCAGTTTATCTGGGCAGCGATAAGACCGTGGCAGAGGAGCTCTTCTTTGGTGCCGACGACAATTCGGTTAGTGTCCGCTTCTATTTTGGTCACATAGAGTGGCTCCGGTGTGGCGAGCCCTAGACCATGCCGCTGCCCTATTGTGTAGAAGGCAGTGCCCCGATGTTTGCCCAGCACCTCGCCCCGGCTGTTGACGATTTCGCCGGGAGCAGGTGAAAGATATCGATTGAGAAAGCTGCCATAGTCCGACGTGATGAAGCAGATGTCCTGGCTGCTGCGCTTGCCGGCGGTGGGCAGACCTTTCTGTTTGGCTAGCTCGCGGATGTCAGCTTTGATATGGTCGCCTAGGGGGAAGAGCAGACGGCTGAGCTTTTCTTGCCCTAAAGTGTAAAGCATGTAAGACTGGTCTTTTTCTAGGTCAACGCTCTGGAGTAAGTGGTAGGCACCATTGTAGTATCTGATTCTGGCGTAATGACCGGTGGCTAGATAGTCAACTCCCAGCGAGAGAGCATGGTCGAGGAGAAAGCCGAATTTTATGTGCTGATTGCAGGCAATGCAAGGGTTAGGGGTCCGCCCCCGGGCATATTCCCGGCAGAAATAATCTATTACGTGCTGCTTGAACTGTGTCTTCAGGTGGATGACATGGAAGGGTATGCCCAAGGTGCGGCAGACCTCTTGGGCGTCGTTGACATTTTGCCTCGAAGGACAGGGAGGGTACCCATTGTCTGGCGTATGCGCTTCATCAGACCAGAGTTGCATCGCTATCCCGACGAGTTCATAGCCCGATTCCATCAGTAATGCAGCGGCTACTGAAGAATCAACACCACCGCTCAAGGCTATGGCAACTAGCTTCCGGGACATTTTTTGACCTTGGAAGATTGCTTTGCTGACACCAGCACCAGTGATGCTACGTTTTTGGTCCTGCTATTCGACCTTTACGGCTATTGAGCAATTAGCCTGGAGTGCGGGAAAGATGGTGTTTATTGAGTAACCGGCTAACTCTCTGCCAGATAATTTTACCGATTCTGACTTTGGGCAGAGTAGCGTCTATTACCAGCCAACGCTCGGGCTCATCGGCGGCTAGTTTAAGGTAGCCATCTCTTACCCTGTTGTGGAAGGCAATGTCTTCTGTCTCAAAGCGGTCACCAGCTTTGGTCTGCTTGCGGTCCAGTCCTTTTTCTACTGGTATGTCCAAAAGTATGGTTAGGTCGGGCTTTATGCCTTCTGTCGCCAACTGGTTAATCTCTCTGATGGTGTCGAGGTCCAGTCCCCGCCCATAGCCCTGATAAGCTATTGTCGAATCAGCAAAGCGGTCACAGATGATTACTTTTCCCTGTTTCAGGTTGGGGCGGATTATTTCTGTTACCAGCTGTATACGGCAGGCGGCGAATAGTAACAGTTCGGCTAATGGGGAGATCCCACCCTGGCGCTGTTTCTTCAACAGGTACCTCACTTCTTTGCTCAGGGTAGTACCTCCGGGCTCATGAGTCAGAACTGCAGGAATACCCAAACGGGAGACCTTTTTCCATAGAGCTTTAGCCTGAGTGCTCTTGCCGCAGCCCTCACTTCCCTCGAAGGTAACAAACAGGCTCAAAGGTTCATCCTCGCCTTGTCATAGCAGTGGAGCATCGTCTATCTGCAATACTGAATAATAAAGATTGAAATCAGCCTTTGAGAATTTTGACCCTTCTTCTGGGCTCTTTGCCTAGGCTACGGGAAAATAGACTGTGGCGTTCTGCTAGGAGATGCTGCAGGCGGCGGATGTAAGCATTTTGCGGGCTCAATTCAACTGAACCCTTGCCCTCTTTGACCTGGATGATTGCATTTTCAGCTTCTTCAATGGCTGAACTCATGGAGGCGTCTTTTTGTGAGGCATAAATGTTATCAAGGCACTGCCGCAGCTGTGGGAGGTTATTGCTTTTAACGGCGTAGATAGGAATGCCGTAAATCTCGGCATCCCTGACCTTCTGTGGTTTGCGACGATAGTAGTTCTTGGTGGTGAGTAACATGTTGCTTTCTTTGAGGTCACTGACGAACTGCAAAGCGATTCCTTTTTCCCTGGCAGCCTCTTCCAGCTTAACCCGGTTGATGCCGAAGAGATATATTCGGGGTGTTTCTCGCCCCGGTATTATCTCTTTTTTGTGTGTGGTGTGGGGAGTTGTAACCTTTTCCCGCCTTATTTCGCCATTGTCATCCACCCAGCGGACCTCTGTCTCTTGGGGTCTATTGTGGAGGATAGCATCTACTGCCTTTGCTACATCCGGATGCACAATCACTCTGTCCCGCTCCTGGATTTCGACGACTATGTCGAAAGTTGGTGGTGCTTTGCGCTCTAGAATAGACTTCTGGGTGTGCCGGCGCCGTGCCTCCTCATCTCCTAGGGTTACCGATTGGATACCGCCGACAAGGTCGGACAGGGTAGGGTTCATCATCAGGTTCTCCAGGGTGTTGCCATGAGCTGTACCTATGAGCTGGACACCTCGCTCAGCAATAGTGCGGGCGGCTTCAGCCTCGAGGCTGGTGCCTATTTCGTCGATAATAATGACCTCAGGCATATGGTTTTCCACGGCTTCAATCATGACGGCGTGCTGCATGGTAGGTGTCGGCACCTGCATTCGCCGGGCGTGTCCTATGCCGGGATGCGGTATATCGCCATCACCGGCGATTTCGTTAGAGGTATCGACCACTATTACACGTTTGTTGAAGTCGTCAGCCAGGACACGGGCTATCTCTCGTAGCATCGTCGTCTTGCCGATGCCGGGACGACCGAGCAACAGCACGCTTTTGCCTGTTTCAACAAGGTCTTGGATAATCTTTACCGTGCCGAAGACAGCCCTGCCGACGCGGCAAGTCAAGCCGACAATACGTCCTTCACGGTTGCGTATAGCTGAGATTCGGTGCAGGGTACGCTCAATGCCAGCGCGGTTGTCCCCACTGAAACTGCCGATGCGAGAGACTACATGTTCGATGTCAGGTAGGGTGACCTCTGTATTGCTGAGGACTACCTCTTTTTGGGGGTAGCGAGCCTCGGGGAGACGCCCCAGGTCGAGGACAATTTCCAGCAATTCACTGTTGTCGGGTTGTTCAATAATTGCTTGGCGGATATGAGGCGGTAAAACATCTAGGAGAGCGTCCAGTTCGTCAGTGATTACTTTTTGCAACGGTATCTCCTGTGACAAGGTCGAGGAAATATCTGTGGAATCGCAAATCAAGAGTAAGCTCTGGGTGGAAGGCACAACCAAGTAGTTTTCCCTGCCTTACCGCCACAGGCTTACCATTTAGCTGACATAATATTTCAACGTTGGGCCCTACCTTTTGGATTATTGGGGCGCGGATGAATATGCCGTGGAAAGCTCCATTGCCCAATACGGGCACGTTGAGCTCGGTCTCAAAGCTGTCTACCTGTCTGCCGAAAGCATTGCGCTTAACCTCGATGTTCATAACTCCAATGACTTCACGGTCTAAATTGGAGACCTTTTTGGCTAGCAGTACCAAGCCAGCACAGGTACCGAAGATGGGGAAGCCTTGAGTTGCCAGGTCGCGTGTTGGCTGTAGCAGTTGGTAATCGGTTAAGAGTTTGCTGATGGTGGTGCTCTCTCCGCCCGGGATTACCAGCGCGTCCAGCCCCTTGAGTTCTGAAGGCAAGCGAATAGGGACGGCTTCTGTATCTAGGGCGGCTAACATCTGTATGTGCTCAGTCACAGCTCCTTGTAGAGCCAGGACACCAATTCTCACTCTACCAGCCTCTGGTGGCTAACAATTCTTCTGGAGGAATGGTCTTAATATCCAAGCCAGGCATAGCTGTGCCGAGACCTTTAGATACCTCAGCGATGACTGCTGGATCCCTGTAGTGTGTGGTTGCTTTTACGATGGCTTTAGCTCTGGCTGCCGGGTCACTTGATTTGAAGATACCTGAGCCGACGAAGACACCGTCAGCACCAAGCTGCATCATCAGCGCGGCATCAGCAGGTG